>JACQUH010000309.1 GCA_016210375.1 Chloroflexota bacterium | reverse complement strand
TGGCTACCTTCTGTGCCGCCTCGACATCCGTATCAAAGTAACCGGCGGAGGCCAATACGCCAAGAAACACCGCGAAGCCGACCACGAAGGTCACTGCCATGATCAGTGCGGAAACGCCGCCCATCTTCTGTAAATTATTCATCATCTATTTCGTTCGATTTGATTCGGGATTTCTCATTTCAGGCGATCCCGGCCGAGTCCGATGGGACGACAGGAGCGTACTCTCGCTCCTGGAAGCCCATCAACTATTATCGCCCCAGCCTTCATGTGCAGTTTCGCCCTTCCCCAGCGTGTGGCAGCATCATTCATTTAGGAATTCCCCACCAGCCGCCATTCGAACGCTGACGAGCCAGGGTATCATGCCGAGAGGTCAATGGCAAGCTCAATAGTTCTTGCTTCTGTACGGTATGGTGGCGCATACGGGATTCACGGGTTGCCGTGCTGTTCTATGCTGACAGATACGATTCATAGAACAAGAATCCACCATCGCCCTCTTGATTTTATATCTATCCTGCTGAATTGTCCATCGGGTGCGGCGCAGTCCCGTTGTCAAACCGTTGTCAAGAATCCCCCTACG
The DNA here is from genome assembly GCA_016210375.1 of Chloroflexota bacterium. Lineage (GTDB taxonomy): Bacteria > Chloroflexota > Dehalococcoidia > Lucifugimonadales > JACPCL1 > JACPCL1. The sequence continues at coordinate 28,204 of JACQUH010000309.1, read as the reverse complement.
CCTCAGCTACGGGCCACCCTACCGCCGCCCTGGACTGCCACGCGCTTTCCAATCGCGGACCCACAAGGCAATGCGCTCCTGCTCTCGCTCATACTCCGTCGCCCGTTGCAGCCGCCGTTGCTCCAGCACCGCCTGCCACGCAGCCGCCCGGCGTTGCTCGGATGCTAGCCGCAACCGCCGCTCCTCGGCCCGGAGCGCAGCATAGGAGAGGCAAGGCTGACGCAACCAGCTAGGGCGGCTGCAAGCATGACACCGTGGCGGCATCCCGTCCTGCCAATCAAGGATGAGGCCGGCACATCGCAGGCACCTACGCACCTTCTGGCCCTGGCTCATACTCAGCGTTCTTGCCAGTCCTGGACTTCACCACCAGGGTTATGCCCTGGGACCGGGCCCACGACTTCGCCGAGACCAAGTTCGGCGCCGACCAGCGCTTGCCCTGCCAACTGAACACCCACTCGCTCCCCCTCTCCTCCAAAAACACCCGGCGGCGCACCTTGCGTTCCTTTGGCACCCGCCCTACCAGACTACTTGCCTTGACCAGCTTCGCCATGTCTTCCCCCTTTCTGGGACTAATATACTGTGTCCATCCCTCTGCACTAACTACACACTAAGCGTGCATAGCCGCGGGTTCCTTCTGGTCACAGAAACTGTGCCTCACGATGGCCCTCTGAGGCATCGGGTTGGGGGGATTATGACTCCCGCAGACCGAGAGGCCCCTCCCGGGGCAAGCGGTTATGTCTAGTGCCAGATACGGTGTCAAATGAGCTCCTCCAGCGCCGCTAGCTACTCGCATCCAGGACGACGGCCCAGCCCTTGGAGCTACCCCACTGGTCACAGACGTAGACGATGCCGTTTGTCGTGTCCGTCCACAGTCGTCCGCCTTCCGCCGCCGCATCACAGTCTGTCCCCGCCGGTGCGCCGCCCGTCATAATCTTCAGGCCATTGGCAGCCCGTATCTCCTCATTGCCGATGATCACAAGATTCCCAATCTCGGACTGGACGTACAGCCTCGCATCACCTGGGGCGAAGTCCCCGCCATAGAGCTTAGCCTGGTCTAGTGCGCCTGCTACCCCAGTCGGAGCATTGAGCAATGCCAGATATTCCCACATGCTAATTGAACCTGATCCCTGCGCAGTACCTCCACCAATCCGCATCCTTTCAACCAGGGCAGTCTCGGCAGCATCAGGTGTGCCGAAGCTAATCCTGTTTGGGAGAACCGCATGGTTTTTCCCATAGAGCGTGATAGTGCCCCCACCGCCAGCAGTGCCATCCCCACCCTGAATATCCAGGGCACTCACAAAGTCATCCATGGAGATGATCGGTGACGCCAGGGTTGCCAGACTGTTCTTGAATCGCAGAGGTTCCAGAAGCCAGATTGTGCGGCTCCCTGTAGCTTTGTTATCGTTAATAGTGCTCCCATCTCGCACTATAAGAGCAGGATGCCCAATAAAATTAGTGTTATCTGGGGTACTGAGTTCAAGGTGGGTTCCTGCATCTGTACCCAGCGAGGCCCGTCTGTCTGCCACACCGTCCACAGTTGCCGAGGTGGACGCAATCCAAACCCTCCCCTCTCCTTGGGGCGAATAAATTGAAGCCTCATCACCAAACCGCCCCTCAAAATAGTAGGCAGCCAGAGACGAACTGATAGCCTTAGTCTCGTCGCCCTGCGTGTTGTAAACCACGAGGTCCGTCTGGAATACAGGACGACCATAGGTCGTAGGGCGACCCCAAGAAGCTGGCGCAACATCCATGAAACGCAGAAAGTTCAAGGTTCCGTTAGAAGCGTACCATACATAGTCCGAGCGATTTGCTTCATGTTTGAGCGCAAACTGCTCTGTCCCAGCCTCCCGCAGACTAATGGCAGTGAAGGCGCTGGCTGCAGGAGTTTCAAAGACGAGCATCAAACTCCCAGCACTGGCGGCTATCGTCTGATCGCCCGCCGCTGTCAGCGTGAAGTTGATCCCTCTGGCATTGGTGGAGTCCCGGAAGGCCAAGATCTCGGCCCCGCCATCCTGAATCCTAACACCCGCGCTGGCCGCCGTGTCCAATAGGATGGGAGCTTGGATCAGGTTTAGCGCCGTCCCCACCGTAGGACTCGTGAGTATCAAACTCCCTCCACTGGCGGCTACCGTCTGATTGCCCGCCGCCGTGAGGGTGAAGTTGATGCCCCTGGTCCCGGAGCTGTCGCGCATCCCCCAGGTCTCCGCCGCCGCCCGGCACAACAGCGGCCCCGCGTTGGCCGCTGTCCCCGCACGGTAGCAGGCGCTGCTGCTGTTCAGCGTAATCCCCGTGGTCCCGCCCACTGTCATGTTACCCGTCACGTCCACCTGCCCATTGGCGGCCTGGGCCACGTAGTTGAAGTCGTCGGCCAGGGACAGCCACCGTTGCAGGCTGTCCACGCTCTGCGTAACCGCCGTGGAAGTGAACAGCCCTGCAATGATGGGTAAGGCGAAGGCGAAGAGCAGGAACCCGGCGAAGGCCGCTACCACACCACTAAAGAAGAGGCCGCGATTCTCAGACATCAAAAACCCCTTTCACCAGGCATCGCCTGGCCTACTAGTTGAAAAACGTCCGTTTGTTTGTTTGCTGCCCCGCAACCTACGGCGTAGATTGGCGGTTGTGACTACGTTTATTTGGCATACCTGGCGTAGTAGCCTGAACGCTTGCGCTTCTTGCTGTCGGTTGCGCCCTTGGGCCTACCCAACGCCTTCCCACTGCTCTTCGCCTTCGCCAATCCCGCCAGAGTCCGCTCGCTCCGGCGCTTGGATTCTTGCTGGGCGATCCAACCGTACACGCTGATAAGCAACTCCCGTGTTTCAACCTTCGGCTCCTGCGTCCATGCCTCTTGAAGGCTCCACGCCTGACACCCCAGGCGCTCAAAACCATTGACGGCCTCCAGCATGGCCGCTACGCCTTCGCGCGAGAGGCGGTCTAGCGCCCATACCAACAAGACACCGAAGCGGCCCCTACGGGCGTCCTGCTGGGCCAGCGCCAGCGCCTTCCGGTGCGCTCCCTTCCAGGCGCTCCCTTCCACCTGGTAGACCTCGGCAACGTCGGACCCCATGCGCTCGGCCCACTGTTCCAGGGCTATGCGTTGATTGCCGGTGTCCTGGTCGCCGGTGTCGTGGGAAACGCGGAGCCAGAGCGCAACCCTCACATTTCACCCCTCAGCGCGGGCCAGAAGCTCGCCTGCGCCTTGAATGGCAGCACGTCGGCTGCGGGACGCCCCACAGGACTGCCAGAGGGGAAGCCGAAAACTTCCGTAGCTGGGGAATCGCCCTCAATCGCTGTAGCGCGGCACTGGCGCACCAGGGCAGCGTTTCGCGCGAAGTCCTGGGGATCGCCGACGCGGGCCACCAGGCGGATTGCCTCTTCAATCAGGCGGCGCTCCCCAGCAGGATAGCCCCAGAGGGTCCGCAAGCGGTTAGAGCGTTCCAGGCTGGCCCGGAGGAAGCCGTACTCTTCCTGCGAGAGATCGCCGGCCCAGCCAGGCACAAGGAGCCGACGGCTCAGGTGGTCATAGGGCGCCGGGTCCTTCGCACGAGGCCAGGAAGGGGGTGAAGGTTCAGCGCGGGTAGTCATGTCAAATCCTCCATTGGTGCGCTAGGTGTGTAAGTCCCATCCGTGGTGCGGGCAACGGCCTTGTCACGGGTGAGGGTGACAAGCTGATTGCGGACTGTCCCCTCGGCTAGTTTTGTGCGCCGCACGATGTCCTCCACCCGGCTGGCCCCTGCCTGGACTGCTGTTAACACTCTTTCAAGGGCCGTAGGTGGGGGCGCAGCCTTTTGGGGGACAGGCGAAGGCAAGGTGGTGAAGGGCGGCTCTTCCCAGTGACAGACCTCCAAGAAGGTGCGCCCGCTATCCCACACAGCTTTCAACGGCGTGGACGGAAAGGGTGGCCCATAGCTGTTCTTCATGTGCTGCAAGAGCACATGCCCTGGGTAGTTTGTGGCGTCGGGACTAACCACCGAGAGTAGGCTGCGAGCCAGAGCACCTTTGTAAACACTGCCAAACGGTGTTCGCCGGGAAAGGGCCGAAGCCAGGGTTTGGGCCTTGGCCTCGTGGTCTACGCACAGCCACGAGGTAGGAACTGAGCGCATGGACTCCATTGTGGGGATCACAGTCTCCGGGGCATCGGGGTCGCCCCCCAGGGCGGGGCCAAAGCTGTCCAGCACCACCAGGGCGTATTGGCGCTCAACGCAGAGGTGAGCCAGGTCGGGGGCCACGTCCACCAGGGCATCCCGCATTTCCAGGTGGTCAATACCCTCTGGGGCGCTGGGCAGGTAGAGGCCCTGGGCCACGGATTCAACTTTGCGCTTGGTTTCGGCGGCGTCCTCTTCGTAGTCCAGCCAGAGGACGCGCCCTTGGCAGGTGGCGCGCCCCAGGAATGGCAGGCCAGCGGCCACAGAGACGGCGATAAAGGCGGCTAAAGTACTCTTGATAGCCCCCCAGGTGCCAAACAAGAGGCCGATGCGCTCGGCGGGCAAGAGGCCGTCAATCACCCAGGCCCGTGGAGGGGGCGAAGGCAGGCCAGCCAGGGAGAGGGGGGTTAATCCCCCTTTCACCGAAACATCATCATCATCACCGGCCCCCCTAAAGGGGGCCGGTGATGATGATGGGATTGCTGTGATAATTTCTTGCGCGATCGCCGTGAGCCGTTCGGCATAAATGGCGGGGGCGGCCCCGTTGCGGGACGCGGCCTGGGCAGCGAACCGCTCCAAGAACATCGGGTCAAGGGGATTGCCTTGGAGATGGGCGATGGTCAAAGGGGTGGCGCCTTCCCTCGGAACCTCAATCAGGACGGTAAACCGTGGCCCCATGCGCTCCTGGGAGCCGGAGACGCGCCAAACCTCTCCATCGGGGAAGCGGACTGTTCGTGAGTAGGTGCGGGCCATCATGCGCCCCCTTCGGTAAGCTCGGCCAATGGCCGGATGGCTCCCGCCCCAGGCCAGGTCAGGCGAGAGCTCCTGGGGCCAGGGCTTGAAGCGGGCGGATAGTGCGCGATGCTCTTGGCGATGGCCTGGACCTCGCGGTCAGGCAGCGGCGGGCGGCACCTCGTGTCGTTTTCAGCTTGCAGGGCATCCAGGATTACGCCCGTCTCGCAGCCTTGCCGCCGAAGAGCGCCAGCAACGCGGGTGAGATGGGCATTGCGACTCCCTTCAAGCACAGGACCGCCGGTGTCCACGGGGGCAGTGGCCGGCGCTGGCCTTGGGGCGGCGGGCTGGGCCACGGAGCGCCACCAGGTGACAACGGCATCGGGGAGCTGCTGGAGCTCGGCCACGGGGATGTCACCAGGCCCATGCCCTGGCCAAAAACGATAGGGCCGCCCACCTACCTGGGAAGGCTCCACCAGGCAGTAGCCATTGACCAGCAAGTCCAAAGGCAGCCCCTTGGCCCTGACCACGCGCTGGGGCAAAGGGCCGTCGGGGGAGTAGTAGACCAGGTGCCAGCCGTGAGGCGTGCTGGCTACCCAGCACGCATCCCGCGAGGACACGCCCAGAGCCTTAACCTGGACAAGTCCTCCAGGACCGTCAATGTCAATCGCCACCAACGGGCTTCGCTTCTCTTCGCCCAAGAGGATTGCCAGGTTGAGCTTGGAAAGCCCCAGGGCCACGGCGCCGGCCACCTGGTCGGCCACGGTGTCGGGGTCGTCCAGCGTCCACCAGGAGCCGGTGTCCGGATGCGCGATGGGCTTCTTGGAGTTGGGGAGCACCAGCAGCGTGGGGACGCCGTTCTCGGCGAGTTGCCTCGCGGCCTCGGCCACTCGTCCAGCTTGACCTTTTAGTGCTTCTCGTGCAATCATGGAGGCATCCCTCGGAGCCGCTAGCCCCTGACTTTCCCCGCCAGGGCTGGCGGCTTCTTATTGTGCGCTAGCCGTCGGTGCCTTCCCCGTTGAGCACACGATCCAGCGGGGCTTTTGGCAGCAACCACCGACCGCCCACGCGAAGCACGCGCACGCCCGCGATCTCCCCTTTATGCTGAGCCAGTGTGTAGGCTGCACTCCGCCCGATGCCGAGCAGATTTGCCGCCTCTTCCAGCGTATAGGTTCTTTTCTCGTCCCTTTCGGCAATTACCATTGCGCCCTCCAAAGGTCGTCTTGGCTCTTGACTTTGGTTGAATCTAACCCCATAATGGGCAGGAGTCAAGGGCCTGAAGTTGCCAAAAGCGGCAGAATAGGCGGCAGAAATGCCACGGCAAAAGAATCCCGATGCAATCGCAGAAGCCAAGCGGCTCTGGCAAGACAGAATCCCCCAGCGGGAGATTGCCCAGCGGTTGGGTTTTGGGGAGCGAACGGTGAGAGGGTGGCTCGCAGATGAGGAAAAGCCCACGGGGAAGGCGGAACCGCCCGCCCCGGTTGTCACCCTCCAGGAGCTGTTGCTCTTCTGTGGCGACATAGAAACAGCTCGCCGTTGGCAATTCGTCCTTGACCTGGCCAGGGAGCAGGGAAACCCTCTCCCCGCAGTCTTTGCCTCTTTCCTGTGCGAAGTCGGAGACCTGTACATGGGCGGCATCCCCATCGTAGCGGGTTGGGGCAACTGGCGGGCTGCCACTGCGGGCTTTGCATTGCTTGGGGAGCGCCTGGGATGCCCTACCTTCGGGGAGATCGCCCGGGTTATGGGAGAGACAACCCCCTGGCTGCCCAAGGAATCCCCCAAGACGCCGGTGGAGCCACTTGACCCCCCCCAGCTTAGGTGGAGGCGAGTGACCACGAACCCCAGGCGGGCGTACCACAAGGCGGTATCGCCCCTACTCCCCAAGCTGCACCAAGAGCTAATGGCCCTGGCTTTGACCAGGTTTACAGGGGAACCGCCTGCCTACCTCATAGAGATTGTCAAGCGGCTCCCCGACGTGGACAGAGGGGGCCTGTTTCAAGGCAAAGTAGACCTGGCTTGGGCGCTACTCACCATCTTTGCATTCAGGACCGAGAAGGGAGACAGCAGCAATGGCTAAGGCACGTGGACACATTCGGCAGCGCAGCCCTGGGAGCTGGCAGGTGACGATAGAGCTACCGCCCGATCCTGGCACGGGCAAGCGGCGGCAGCACGTAGAGACAGTCAAGGGTACGCAGAAGGAAGCCTTGAAGAAGCTCACAGAGCTGCAGCGGGGCGTTGACCAGGGCTTGCCGACACCCAGGGGCAAGCTCACAGTAGGCGAATGGCTCACCCGTTGGCTGCAACAGGACGTGAAGCCCCAGAGAAGAATTCGCACCTATGAAAGGTACGAAAGCATTGTCCGCATCCACCTGATACCGGCCTTTGGGTCTGTGCCGCTGCCACAGCTTGCCCCCAGCCACATCAAACAAATGTTGGCAAACATGGCCAAATCGGGAATGGCAACTACATCCGTCGCCTATCACCGAACAGTCCTGTTTGGGGCCATGAAAGCGGCTCTTAGGGCGGACCTGGTAGCCAGGAACCCCGTGGAAGCGGCCCCAGGCCCCAGGAAGGACGAAAAGGAAGTCCAGCCGCCAGATGTCCGCCAGGTGCGTGCCATCCTTGCCAGGGCCGAAAGCACAGGGCATTGGGCTTTCCCCATCCTTCACGCGCTGGCCTACACGGGCCTGCGGGCCGGTGAAGCTATGGGCCTCCTCTGGCAGGGTGTTGACCTGGAAGGCGCCAACCTTGCCGTCACCCAAAGCCTTGTCAGGGCCAGGGCGGGCAAGCTCATTCAGCCGCCCAAAACAAAAGCAGGCCGGCGAGTCGTGGACATTGACGGGCGGACTGTCCAGGTGCTCAGGGCGTTGCAGGGCAAACAGGTGCTACAGCGTATGGAAGCACAGGGGGCCTATTCCAGCGCGGGGTACGTGTTCTGCAATGAGCTAGGCGAGCCTTACGACCCTAAACGTGTCACAAGGGCTTTCCAAAACCTAGCAGAGCAATGCGGGGCCGGACACCTGAAACTCCATAGCCTTCGCCACTTCCATGCGACCGTGCTTTTACAACACAAGCAGAGCATCGTCGCTGTGAGTAAAAGACTAGGCCATGCCGACGTGTCCACGACGCTGAATGTCTACGCCCACATCCTGCCAGGCTGGGGCAAGGACGCCGCCGCCGCCTTTGCGGAAGCGATGGGCGATGTTGTCAAAGAATAGCGTCCCCGTTGTCAAACCGTTGTCAAAACGAAGGCCCTGGCGCTTTGCCAGGCTTTTTCAGATACGATTCCGAGGCTCAAAAGAAGCATGGTGGCGCATACGGGATTCGAACCCGTGGTCTCCGCCTTGAGAGGGCGATGTCCTTGGCCGCTAGACGAATGCGCCACACCAGGGCAACAGTCTGATTTTACACGTTATGGCGGTTTCTGCCAACGGCCAGGACCTGCAGGGGAATGAGACAGAGCTTTTCACCCGGCTCTGGCATGGGTGTTCCCTTCCACCCGCGCCGTCGTTCTCCTGGCCCACGACAGGGCCAGTTCCGAAGGCTCCCCTCGGCTAAGCAGGCTCGTGTCAGGTTGCCACGGGCACGAGGGAATGGTATGGTATGGGCGCTCAAAAGGGCCCGCCCTGAGGCGTGTGCCAGTGGCGCCAGGAACAAGGAGGTTAGCCATGCTTGATCTTTCGGGTAAGGCGGCCATCGTAGGGGTGGATGAGTCGGACCAGATTGGCAGGATACCAGGCAAGTCGTCGCTCCAACACCATGCCGAGGCCAGCTACAACGCCCTGGCCGATGCCGGCCTGAGCATGAAGGATGTGGACGCTATTTTCTGCGCGGCCACATCGCCCCTGACCATCGCCGAGTACTTTGGCATCACCCCACGGCACACCGATGGCACGTCGGTGGGCGGTTCCTCCTTCGTTATCCACGTGGCCCACGCCCTGGAGGCCATCGCCGCCGGCCGGTGCGAGGTGGCCCTCGTCACCCACGGCGAGGCGGGCCGCTCCCAGCGCCGCAGTGGGGGAGCGGACATGGGCCAGCCCGGTTCCCAATACGAGGTGGTCTACGGCATCGCTGCCCCGCCTATGAGCTATGCCCTGGCCTGCACGCGCTACATGCACCTGCATGGCGAGGAACGGACCCGCCAGGCCATGGCGGAGGTTGCGGTGGCCACTCGCAAGTGGGCCAACCTGAACCCCAAGGCCTTCTTCTATAAGGAGGCTATGAGCTTTGACGACTACCACAGCTCCCGGTGGGTTGTGTGGCCCTTCCACCTGCCAGACTGCTGCCTTTCCATAGATGGCGGCGGCGCCTGTGTGGTGGTGTCTCCAGTGGTGGCCCGTAGCTGCCGGAAGAAGCCAGTGTGGGTGCTCGGGGCAGGGGAAGGGCACGACCACGGCATGATCAGCCAGATGCCCGACCTCACCCGCACCATCGCCTACCAGTCGGGGCCGGCCGCCCTGCGCATGGCGGGGGTGAGCACCCGGGACATAGACCTGGCCATGGTCTACGACTCCTTCACCTACACCGTGCTGGTGACCCTGGAGAGCCTGGGCTTCTGTGGCCGTGGCGAGGCGCCGGACTTCGTGGCCGATCAGCGCACGGCTCCGGGGGGAAGCTTTGCCCTGAATACCAACGGTGGCGGCCTCTCCTACTGCCACACAGGGATGTACGGCATGTTCCTCCTGCTGGAGGCGACGCGCCAACTCCGGGGCGAGGGGGGGCAGCGGCAGGTGAAGGAGTGCAAGCGGGCCCTGGTGAATGGCACCGGCGGATCGCTCTCCTCCACAGGCACCCTGGTGCTGGGGTCAGACTAGGGGGCGTGGGGGCCTGTTTGCTTCTGGGTGTACCTAGCTGGCCCTGGCACTAAAGTGCCAGGTTCAGCTTCGGGCAACCCCCGGATTATGGTCATTAAGATGATAACCTGCCAGTGGGGTTCCTACCTCACCCCTGTGGTTCCCCTCTCCTGGAGGGAGAAGGGAACAGTAGTACGATGAATCAGTGTGATGCGGCTTTGCCGCATCACACTGATTCAAATGTATGTTCTCCCCCTTCCCGTGCGGGAAGGGGGAGCCAGAGAGGGCTAGGTTATTTGGTCAAACACCTTCAGCCGGGGCATGAATACAACGAAAAAGGGAACAGGACCGGGCCAGGCATTGAGCAAAGAATGAGGTAACGACGATGACCACTCAACCGCAGCCGGCGCAGGCCCAGAGGTATGAGGGGCCGGTGCCCCTCCCACAGCAGGAGTCGGACTACTACTGGGGTAAGTGCAAGGAGCACGAGCTGTGGCTGCGCTTCTGCAACCTGTGCAGCCAGGCATACTTCTATCCCAGGGACCTGTGCCCCAGGTGCTTCAGCCGCAACACAACGTGGGTGAAGGCCAGCGGCCGGGGGCAGATCTACACCTTCGCCATCGTGTACCAGATACCACGGCCCACCTACAAGGGGCCACTGCCCTACATCATCGCTCTCGTGAAGCTGGAGGAGGGGCCAATCATGCCCACGAACATTGTGGGAGTAGAGGCGGACCCCGCAAAGCTCAAGATCGGGATGCCGGTAACGGTCGTCTTTGAAGACATCACCGAAGCTATCAGCCTGCCAAAGTTCCAGCTCGCGTAAAGCCGGGGTTCCTACGGCTGCGCGCCGCCTTCAGGGATTGCTCAACGACCACGCAGTTTGGGATCCAGTACGTCCCTTAATGCATCTCCCAGCAGGTTGAAACCGAGAACAAGCACGGCGATAGCGGCGCCCGGGGAAATGACGAGCCAGGGCGCCACCTGCACATACCGGGAAGCCGCCCCGGACAGCATCCGACCCCAGGAGGGGTGCGGTTCAGGCACGCCCATTCCCAAAAAGCTTAGCGTTGCCTCCGTCAGGATGGCGCCCCCCAGGGCGGCGCTTGCCAGGATGAGCCAGGGCGCGGCTACGTTAGGCGCGATGTGGCGGAGCATGATACGGCCCTGTCTGCACCCTATGGCGCGCGCAGCTTCAACATAAGGGTTCTCCTTTACGCTCAACACAACACCCCTCATAACCCGTACTTGTCGCGGCATCATCGCCAGCCCAATGGCTATGATCACCTTGTCCAATCCCGTTCCCAGTCCAGCCATCAGGGCAAGGGCCAACAGAAGGCTGGGGAAAGCCAGACCTATCTCAACCAACCGTTGGATCACAGTATCCACTCTCCCGCCAAGATAACCGCTCATCACCCCTACAACCATGCCCACCGTGGCCCCCATCCCCACGGCAACAAACCCCACGAGGAGTGAAATCCTCGCACCATAGACGATTCTGCTCCAGACATCGCGACCTATGCTGTCGGTGCCCAGCCAGAACTCCGCGCTGGGGCCTTGCAAACGCCGAGCCACATCCTGAGTGGTGGGCTCGTGCAGGGTGACCAGAGGCGCTGCGATGGCCCCCAGAAGGACGATGCCTATCATGAAGAGGCCGGCAGCGCCCAGGGGCTTTCGCTTCAGGAACCTGCCAAAACCAGCCAGGTACCTTCTACCGGGCCTTAGCCAGGCAGGGGCCTGATCAAGGGGCCTTCTTTCCGTTGCTTGCGTGGCCATGGGCCTCCTTCGTCGCCTGTAACGCCGCGCTGGCAGCCTCTTTCCCCGAGGCTATTGCAGCCTGATGCGGGGGTCTAGCCAGGCATACGTCAGGTCCGTCATGATATTAACGGCCACGAATACCACGGCCATGAACAGAATAAGACCCTGAGCCAGCGCCAGGTCGCGATGGTTGATCGCCTGGAGGAGCAATGCCCCTATCCCCGGCATAGAGAACAGCGTCTCCAGGACAACAGTGCCTGCCAGGAGGGTCCCAATAGATAAGAACACGATGGTAATGACCGGGATCATGGCGTTCTTCATGGCGTGGACACCAATCACGGTCCGCTCTTGTAGCCCCTTGGCCCTGGCCGTTCTGATGTAGTCCTCCCGCAGCACTTCTAACATGCTGGACCGGGTCATCCGGGCCACTATCGCCATGAGGTGGGACCCCAGGATCAAGGAAGGGAAGATCATCTGTTGGAAGGCCTGACCCGGTTCTGACCACAGGAGGAATCTACCGCCAACGGGGGGACTCCAGGTGAACAGGTTCACACCTACGAGCAGTACAAGAAGGCCAAGCCAGAAACTGGGAAGGGCAAGAAAAGCGATACTTACCACCCGAGCCAGATAGTCAATGGGCCTGTCCTGGTTCAATGCCGATACGATTCCCAGGGGAATGCCCAAGACTACGCCTATGAGAACTCCACCCAGCGTCAATTGGGCCGTTATGGGCAATGCCAGGGTGAGGGCATTGCGGACCTCGCGGTTCAGCCACAGGGACTCACCCAGATCGCCCAGCGCCGCATCTTTGATCCAGTAGAGGTACTGCATCACCAGAGGTTTGTCCAAACCCATCAGGGCTTGCACGCGAGCCACGTCCTCCGGGCGTACCTTGGACGCCTCTCCCTCGCTCCCAACGAGATAGTAGAGAGCAACGTCTCCCGGCAGGACACGCAGGAGAAGGAACACCAGGAAGGTAGCTCCCAGGAGTGAGCCCAAAGCATAGAGAGACCTTTTCGCCAGGAACGTGCTCATGCCTTATTCCTCCCCCTGACGCTTTTCATCCCCCGTCCTGAACGCCACAGAGGCGTGGGAGCGTGTCCCAATGCCGCTAAAACGACCTGTGCCGGGGAAACCAAGGCGACGAAACCCGGCGGAGCGCCCCATCAGGGGGTCGCCAGGGCATCACTCCCCTAGTTCTCTCCCCTCAAAGGAGAGGAGAAAAAGCCCCTTCCCCCTTGAGGGGGGAAGGTTGAGATTGGAGGTGAAAGACAGCCACTACTGAAGGCAACCTACTAAGAAACTATCTCAAAATGGCTTTCCTTACCCCCGCCTGAAGGCGGGGGCTTCAAGCCGCACCTTTCAAGGTGCGGTGCAGATAGGGTTTGAGATAGTTACTAAGGAATCGGTGTGATGCGGCCTTGCCGCATCACACCGATTCAAGTGTGTCGGTCCTCATTCTCGCCACCAGGTCAACCGCTTCGGCTCCGTGTACCAGGTGATATACCAACCGCCTGGGGCGTGAGGGTGAACGTCGGAATACCAGGTGTAGAAGCGGTTTTCCTGGGGGATAGGAGCATAGACAGCATCCTCAAAGACGACCAGGTCCTCCATCTTTCGTGACAGCTCCCCGCGCTTGACTGGGTCCAGCTCACCGGACATCGCATCAAACATCTCCTGGAGCTTGGGATTGCAGTAGCCAGTCCAGTTTCGGGAGGCGTTGCAAAGGAAGTACTGTCCAAACAGCTCGTCTGGGTCCAGGGTTTGCTGGACAAAACCGTACTGCTGGATGGAGTAGTCCAGCCTGGAGAAACGTTCAAAGTGGGTCGGGTCACGTATCCCCTCCAGTTTCGTCCGGATACCAATGCGGGCCAACTGGTCCTGGATGAACACGGTGCCAACACTCGCGGAAGGGTCAGCGCCGGAGATCCGGTACTCCTGGACGGTGTCAAACCCGTTGGGGAACCCAGCGTCTGCCATGAGTTTGCGGGCCTCCGCGCGGTCCACCTCCTTGTCCCGGTACCCTGGAAGCTTGCGGATCGCCGCCTCTCCCCTTCCCTGGTTGGGTATTCCCTCGTTGAGCAGCAGTGAGACTATGCCGTGGCCGTCCTGAATACCCTGACTGTACTGGTCGCGGTCTAAAGTCAGGTTGACAGCCTTCCGCACACGAACATCATTCCACGGGGCCTTGTTCCACGGCATCCAGACCCCCGTGAGCCTCCCGCCAGGCACTTCCACCATCCGCACCGTCCCTTTGGCAATGGCCTGGCGGATCTTTGGCTCATTGCTGGGTGTCCAGGGTGCAGTGGTTGCGCTGGAGCCACCCTTGATGTCAGTCTTCCTGGTAAGGAAGGCAGCCTCTATAGCGGCGGGATCAGATATGATGGGGAACTGGATCTCGTCCAGGTAGGGCATCCCTGGAATGAAGTACTTGGTGTTCCGCTGCAGCCGGTACAGGGCGCCTGGCAGATGCTCGCCCAGGATAAAGGGCCCCACCCCCACTGGCTTCTTCTTCATCTCGTCCTCGGTCGTTCCCTGCGGAATAATGGAAGCGAAGCCCGTGGCCATGAGGCCGATGAGCGCAGGCGCCGTGTGGAAGGTCTTGAACTTCACCGTCCTCTCGTCAACGACCTCAATACCCTCAATGTAGTTGGTCATCCAGCCCACGCGAGCGGAGACGGCGAAGGCCTTGTTGAAGCCCATCATCTTCTCAAAGGACCACTTGACGTCCCCGGCAGTCATCTTCTTGCCGTTGGGAAACACCACGTTGTCCCGCAGGCGGAAGGTCAGGGACTTGCCATCCGCTGCCCACGCCCATTCCTCTGCCGCCTCTGTGCAGATCACCACGGACTCACAGTTCCACACCAGAGAAGAGTTGAACATCATGTTCAACTCGTTGTCTATGCCCGAGGTAGTGTTGTTTGGGTCAAAGCCTACAAGGTCACGGACCAGGCTTTGGCGCACCACACCACCGCGCTTCGGCTCCACGGTGGGAGTTTTCTGAGGCAGTGGCGTCTGGGTTGGGGTCGGGGTTGCAACCAGCCCCGAACCCGGAGCCTTAGTAGGCTGCGGTGTTGGACTGGGAATTGGCGCCGCCGTGGCCGTCGGGGTGGGCGCCGGAGGGGTAACCACTTGCTCCTGCTCCGGAGTTGCCCCGGACCCACACCCCACCGCCAGGGATACCACGAGGAAGACAACTGCCAGGCGTCCTAGAGCTCGTCGCTGCAACATTGCTTCCGTCTCCTTCTCCCAGGGGGTTCTCCATCTGGTCGGGGAAAAAAGGCAAGCCCTTGTTTCATGCGCATTATTGCTGCCAAGGGTACTTTTGTCAATCGTGGAGCAGGGGTTGGGCCTTTTGCTTGGGAGCGGCGACTAGCATGTCCTGGCACTAAGAAACTATCTCAAAACTCGCTTTGGCACCCCCCCCCGATGGTCATGAATTAATTGGGATGCCAATGAGACCCAACCACTCCCCCTGTGGTCCCTCCTTCGTCCCGATTCCATCGGGATTCAAGGACAGGCTCTCTCCTGGGAGGAGAGGGGGCCGATGCAATCCAACCTTGTCCCCCGTCCCCTGCGGGAAGAGCCTGTCCTGAGATAAGCGAAGGAGGGCGCCAGAGAGGATCAGGTCAGGCCCCCGCCTTCCCCGCCTCACATCGTCGCCACGATGGCATGGATTGTCCCTGCCAAGGCAGGATCGGCCCCCAGTCTGGTAGCGATAGACTTTACGGAGTTGGTGACGGTCCTCCTGTTCCAGGAGCCAAGGAGCTGGCCGGCTTCCTCGCTCCTGAGGTGGAGGATAGCGGACAGGATGTACATGGCCACGCGCTGGGACTCGGTTGTCCTGCGGTCCTTGGAACGGCGGCACAGCTCTCCAAACGGGATTCCGTAGTGTCTGGCTACAGCAGCGATGGCCTGCTGGGGAGTGCGGGTGGTCGGGCCAGCCAGGGCAGCAGGCCCGCCGCCCAGGGCAGAGGCCACCAGGTCCGCGGTGATGGCCTTGCCGGTGAAGCTGGCCAGGGCAATAACCTTGTTGAGGCAGCCCTCCAGCTCCCGCACACTGGTGAGGGGCATGCGGGCGATTAGAGAAGCGACCTCTTCATTGATCCGCACCCGAGCCCGCTCGGCCTTGGACTGGAGGATGGCTGTTCTTGTCTCTACGTCGGGCGGCTGAATATCGGTGACCAGGCCCCACTGGAAGCGGGACCGCAGCCGGTCCTCTAGGAACTCTACGGCGCCAGGAGACCGGTCGCAGGCGATGACAATCTGCTTGTCGGCATTGTGCAACTCGTTGAATGTGTGGAAAAAGCTCACCTGGGTCTGCTCGCGGCCCTCCAGGAACTGGATGTCGTCTACCAGCAACAGGTCTGCACTGCGGTATTTGGCCCGGAAGTCGTCCTGGGAGCGCTCTTTGACAGCCCGAATGAAATCGCCTGTAAACTGCTCCGAGGTGACGTACATGGGATGCAGGTTCTGGGCCAGGGCCTCGATGGCGATGGCGTGGAGCAGGTGGGTCTTGCCCAGGCCCACGCCGGAGTAGATAAAAAGGGGGTTGTACTGGAAGCCTGGGCGCTGGGCCACAGCGGTTGCGGCGGCGTAAGCTAGCTGGTTGCCGTCGCCGACCACGAAGCTGCTAAAGGAGTAGCGCGGGTTTACGCCTCCCTCCGGGGCGCTGGGAGCCAGCGTAGCCGATGGGGAACCACCTGAGAAGGAAGCGCGTGGGTCCACAACCGATTGGGGTGGCCTGGGGTCCTCCTCGGCTGGAGTGGAAGGGGCTACCTGGAAGGCAGCCTTGGTCTGAGCGCCCACGACCGCCGACACCACCCGGTGGATGGTAGGGGCCATGCGCCGCTCCAGCCACTCGGTGGCGAAGGTGGTGGGCACGCCCACCGTCAGGCGGCCCTCGACCAGGGCCAGGCCTACCGTGCCCTTGAGCCACGTGTCATAGCTGGCCCGGGGCACCTCCATCTGGAGCTGGCCCAGGCATGCAGCCC
This sequence comes from Chloroflexota bacterium, assembly GCA_016210375.1. GTDB lineage: Bacteria > Chloroflexota > Dehalococcoidia > Lucifugimonadales > JACPCL1 > JACPCL1. The sequence goes on along the minus strand of JACQUH010000309.1, from coordinate 11,785 downwards.
AAATCCTCTGAGGGTTGCCGTTCATAGTGTACCGCCTCGCTGGATAGCTCGTACGAGAGGAGGCAGGGGAAACGCTCCTGTGGTCAAGAGAGCGGCAACACAATACCATCGTCACAACCTGGGAAACGCAAGAGGCGGTTGCCCTCTTTTCTCATGGTTTGGGGGGGTATCTTTTTGGGGGGGTTGGTGGTAGACGTGACAATCTCCCGGGGCAACAGGTGGGAACCCTGGAGCCTGTCCTGGGCCGGAGTTTCCAGAAGCTATCCCAAGAAACCTTTCTGCGCCCCAGCCCTTCAGCCGAAGGGCTGGGGCATCATGCCGCCCCCACATGGCCACGAACGAGTTGCGCTTCTGTGGTTTTGACCTCTCCCTTTTCCCCTTGCGCGGGAATCTTGGGATAGGGGTGAAGTCTCCCCTACCAAGCACGGGCATTGGGTTGATGGCCTTCAGGGGGCCATGCCATGAAGCTTATTGGGATTGCTTTTCCCGTTGAAACACACCCGATCGGATGGGATACAATAGGAACAGCTTCGCCTATAGCAAGCGGGCCAAACCCTTTGGTCATGCCCGCAACAGAAAGGGGGCCCGATCATGTGCAGTTTGGGAACATCCCCATTGCAGGCAAGGGAGCTGAATGCGCATCGTGTTCATGGGTACACCGCAGTGGGCAGTGCCCGTCCTTGCGGCCTTGCTGGCCGCCGACCACGAGGTTGCCCGCGTCTACACCAGGCCCGATAGCCCGTCTGGGCGCGGCCAGCGGTTGACGCCGCCTCCGGTGAAGCGCGCTGCCCTGGCCCGGGGCATCACCGTGCTCCAGCCCGAGTCCCTGCGCCGGCGGTCCGCCGTGGAAGAGCTGCGCGCCGTGGCCCCTGAGGTCATCGTTGTGGCGGCCTACGGGCGGATCTTGCCTCCGGAGGCCCTTGCCATCCCCCCCAAAGGCGTGCTGAACGTGCATCCCTCCCTGCTGCCCAAGTATCGGGGGCCTTCCCCTGTCGCCACGGCCATCCTGGATGGCGTGGCTACGACCGGTGTGACGATCATGCTGCTGGACGCCGACATGGACACGGGGCCAATCCTCGCGCAAGGAGAGACGGTAGTCCAGCCAGACGAGACGGTGGGAGCGCTGACGGAGCGGCTGTTCCGTCTGGGCGCAGACCTGCTGGTGGAGACGCTGCCCGCTTGGGCCGAGGGCCGGCTGACGCCGCGACCCCAGGACAACGCCCAGGCCACAGTAACCAAACTGGTGGAGAAAGAGGACGGCCAGTTGGACTTCACCCAGCCTGCAGCGCGCCTGGCGTGGATGCTGCGGGCCTACGACCCCTGGCCTGGATGCTTCACCCACTGGGAAGGGAAGGTCCTCAAGGTGCTGCGGGGCACGGTAGCGGAGGCGCCGGCGCCAGCGGGGGCAGCGGCGGGGCAGGTGGTGCGCGTGCTGGAGGGCGGGCACGAGGCGGTCTGCGTCGTTACGGGTGATGGCCTCTTATCCCTCCACGACGTGCAGTTGGAGGGCAAGCGTTCCCAGCCGGTGGCCGAGTTCCTGAGGGGGTATCCCAGGTTCGCCGGGGCAAGTCTGCCTTCCTAGGGTTCAGAGCCCCCACAATACAGAGAGCAGCCAGGTTTCGGTCCCTCTCTCCCTGATGGGGACGGGGCAGGGGTGTGGTCCGACCTAACCCCCTAGTTCCCCCTTCCCGCTGGGGGAAAGGGGAGAAGATTGGTTTGAATCGGTGTGATGCGGCTCTGCCGCATCACACCGATTCTTCAGACCATGGTCCCCCTCTCCCAATGGGAGAGGGGGACCCCAGGGGGAGAGGTCGGATCTCAGTGGCAACGTATTTGTTCAATGCCAATCAGGCTGGGGTACAGAGAATCATTTTGGGACAGGTTCTGGACATCCCCGTCCCCCAAAGGGACCAAGAGGTAAGAGGTGATGATTCAGGCGGTCTTGTTTGACCTGGACAACACGCTGATAGACCGTCAGGCGGCCTTCCGACGCATCGCTGAGCGGTTTTACCACGTACACCCAGCCATGAGTCGCCGCTATGCGCTGGAAGAGATATGCGCCCGGTTGGTGGAATGGGAAGACGACGGTGATGCGGACCGCGCCTGGCTATTCCAACAAGTGCGAGACACTTGGCCGGAGATTCAAGATTCCGTCTCCGCTATGGTGAACTGGTATCGCGAGCAAATGGCCACTGCGGTTGAGCCTGACACGCGGGTACTGGGCCTTCTGGAGGGGTTGACCCGTGCAGGCACACCATGGGGAATCATCACCAACGGGGGGCCAGGTCAACGGGCCAAGATTCTAGCGGCAGGGTTTGAGGCTATCACGCCCTTCGCTATTCTGTCCGACGAGTTTGGCTACCGGAAGCCGGATCCCAGGATCTACAAGGAGGGACTGTGGCGGCTGGGAGGGGTTATGCCAGCGTACACGCTTTTTGTGGGCGACAAACCACAGGTGGACATCGTAGGTGCGCAGCAGGTCGGTCTTCAGACGGCGTGGGTACGGCGAGGGAAGGCGTATCCAGCGGGTTTGCGCCGGCCAGACTTTGAGATAGACCACGTACAAGAGCTGCGGTCAGTCCTCTTCGCTTGAATAGCAGCGGCAGGCTGACGCAGTGGGGGCAGGTCAAAAATCCACCCTCCCCCGGGCGTCAAGGCCGGGGATGGCGAAGGCTCCAGGCCTAGGCCGTCTGCTCCTCCGCCGCCCTCCCGGGCGCTGACGCCTCGGGCTCGGCGGCGACTGGGGCCGCGCCCTCCTCCTCAAGCTCAGCCCGTGGCGGGTTCACCCTGGCTACCATCGCGTCGGGAGAGGTGAGCACCTTCACCACCGCGCTCACCCTGATGTCCTTAACGGTGACCGACCTCTCAAAGTCTGTCAGGCCTGAGACGTCCACCTCCACGTACTGGGGGATGTCCAGGGGCAGGCACTCCACAGTGAGAGTCTGCAGGGCCTGGAACAGCACGCCGCTCAGAGCCCGCACCGCTGGGGCCTCACCCACCAGGCGTACCGGGACCTCGGCCTCCATGGCCTCCGTCAGGGAGACCTGGTAGAAGTCCACGTGCAGGAGGGCGTCGGATACGGGGTGACGTTGCACGTCTCTCAGGAAGGCGAAGTGGGTCTCCGGGCTGCCTACGACAGAGACGTACACCGGCGTGTTGGGGCTGGTGGTGGCCACCAGACGCTCCAGCCGGCGAGTCTCCACCTGGAGGCTGAGCGAGGCAGCGCCCTTGCCATACAGGTGCACGGGAGCGACGCCGCTGCGGCGCAGGGCCTTCAGTTTTTTGCCGAAGGTAGAGCGGGGTTCTACCTGAAAGGGTGCGGTCTGCGTAGTCATACTATCCTCTGCTGATAGGGCGCCCCACGGCCTCGCAGCGGGAGTCCCGACACCCTAAGGATTCCCACAGCAAACATGGGGGAAATGCGAAGACAAGGGCGAGCTGTTTGGGTTGAGACCACCAGGCTGAGGTGGCTCCAGCAATATGCAAACCCAACTACTATATGACGAAAGTTGAAGGAACACAACTACCTTGCTATACTGTTTCTGCTTGCTTGGGAGTGGTGGTATCATCCCCTGGCACTTTAGCGCCAGGTTTTCACTTACCTAACCCCGGACTTCAGTCGGGGGGATGCGGAACACTCCAAAGCAAACAGAACCGCTATATTGGTTGGGTACCGTTACCTGTGGAGGTGGTCAGGATGCGAATTCCCATGAAAGTGGACTACGGCGTGCGAGCCTTGGTGGAGCTGGCCCAGCACGAGGAAGAGCGGCCTCTCTCCACCTCCGAGATCGCCAGCCGCCAGGACATCCCGGAGCCGTACCTGGACCAGGTGCTGGCGGTGCTCCAGAAGTTTGGGTTCATCCGGAGCCGGCGCGGCCCCCAGGGCGGGCACACGCTGGCCAGGTCTCCCGGTGACATCAATCTGGGCATGGTGGTGGGTACCCTGGAAGGCACCGGCGCGCCCCTGGTGTGCATTGAGTACCCCTCGGAGTGTACGCTGTCCGCCGCCTGCGCCCAGCGGGAGGTGTGGCAAACGGTGGAGTCCACGGTGCAGAATGTGCTGAACACCACCACCATCGCCGACCTGGCGGCCCGCCAGCAGCACCTGGTGAGCCGCGGGATGTACTACATCTAAGGAACTGCCCCAGGATGCCGCCCCCTTATGGTCATTGACTAAACAACCTAACCCCCTCTGGCTCCCTCCTTCGCTTCCCCGTTCGCTGTGCTCAGGGCTTCGGCTCACTCAAGGACAGGTTCTTCCCGCACGGGAAGGGGGAGAAGATTGGTTGGAATCGGAGTGATGCGGCAGAGCCGCATCACTCCGATTGCTCCAACTTGCAGGCGCCTAGTTGCTGGGGCCTACAGTGAGCCGCAACACCTCACTGATATCCTGGACCTCTTCCAGGTGACGTATCCTGTTTAGCAGACGGTCAACCTGGGAGGAAGGCAGCTTGCCGTACTCTTCCGCCATAGGGCGAAACTTGTGCTCCAGGTTGGCATCTGTCATGGGGTGCTTGTGATGGCCCAGGGGAAGACCAACCTGGGCGCCCAGGACTTCGCCCGATTGCAGCTCAACTTCCACAATGTTCAGCGACTGGTCTGGCCAGGCCTGGACGCACTCTTCACCTACGCGGATGGTGATCTTGTCCATTACGGCTCGTACATCGGGGCGCAGGTAGTACTCCTGGTCGTAGTGGCGGGTAGTCAGGTCTCCCTCCATGAGCGCCACTGCCATGACAAAGGGCAAGCTGTGGTCCGCAGTCTCATGATTGGTTGGCCGCCAGCGCGACGGGTCGGAGCCCATGGCATTGAAGCCGTTAGGGAAGGTCTGAAGCCGGATTGCCTTGATGTCTTCCAATCTCCTCACCTGAGGGCGCAGTTCCTGCATGGTCTCTATGGCGCTCTGGGAGAAGTACCCAGCGGGGAAATGCTTGATGCCCGCCTCCATGATACGGAAACCTCTACCCTCGCCGCCAAAAGGCAACAACTGGGTTGGTTCGGCAAAATCAAACTCTGGGCCAGTCAGCCCCTCCGCAGCCATCATGGCGCAAAAGATTCCGTTGCGTGACGCGTTGGCCACATGGGCCTCTTTCCAGTGAGAAAGTTGCCCTCTGCTCTGCTGCCCCAGGGGACGGCACGCCGCGATGGCCAGGTTGATGGCATGAGCCATCTGCTCCCGATTGAGGCCGAGAATGCGGCTGCCCAACACCACCGCGCCCATGCCGCCGTCCAGCGTCTGGTTGCCCCCTATCTTCACGTCCATGCCGCCGGCGTCGGCCAGGCCGCATTGGATCTCGTAGCCAAGGGCCAGCCCCAGGATCACCTCCTTGCCGCCTCCTCGCACAGCCTCCACCGCCGCAAGGGTGGGCGCCAGCATGTCGCTGGGATGCCCACCCCCGTGGAGCCCAAAGTACCCGTCATTCCAGTCCAGGTAGCGGGCCATGACCCCATTGGCGAAGGTTGCCATGTCGGGTGTTGTCCTCGTCCCGCTGATCATGACGGTGGCTGGCGTACTGCTGGTCACCCTGGAGGCAACCGAGCGCACAATTCCCGCCGGAGGGCTTTGAGCGGCTCCCAGGGCACACCCTATGGTGTCCAGGACCAGCTCCTTGGCCCGAACTACCACCTCATCTGGGAGGTCCTCGTAGGTAAGCCCGTGGGCATAGCTGATCATCTTCTCAATCCGTTGGTCCATTCCGCAGCCCTCCTTTGTCCAGCGTCTGGCTTGTACCTGAACTACGAGAAATACGCGCCGCCGTTCATCAAATAGCACTGGCCGGTGACGTAGGCGGCGTATTCGCTGGAAAGATAGACCACCAGCGAGGCGATCTCCTCCGGCGTGCCCTGCCGTGGAACAGGCAACGTTTCCCTGCGACTGGCGGCGGTGGGGGGCCCACTGGGCTCGCCGAGGTCAGGGTCTCGCTCCACATCTATGGAGCCAGGGCCGATGCAGTTGGCTGTGATCCCGTATTGCCCGTACTCCCGGGCCACTCCGCGGGTGAATCCGACGATACCCAACTTGACCGCCGCCTTGGCTGCACCTCCTCCGAGGTAGGGCGAGAGCCCGGAGTAATTAACGATGCGTCCCCAGCGACGTTCCATCATATGCGGAATCACGGCTTGACACGTGTTGTACGGGCCATCCAGGTTCACTGCGATGGTACGGCGCCACTCCTCGGGTATTGTTTCCAGGAGCGAGTGCTGGGAGCGAAAGGTCGCATTGTTCACCAGCACGTCAATGTGGCCAAACTCCGCCAGCCCCTTCTTCACGAATTGCCGCACCTGCTCATCATTGGCCACGTCACACAGGCCGGTCACAACCTTTACCCCCAGAGATTGGCATTCGTGAGCGACTTCTTCCAATCGCTCCAGGCTCTGCCGCGTGCACAGCAGAAGGTTAGCGCCTTCCTCGGCCATCATCAAAGCGGTCGCTCTGCCGATGTTTCGGGCAGGCCCCGTAATCATGACCGTTTTGCCTTCTAGCCCTGTCTTCACCGGTCCTCCTCTTCTGAATCCGTGTCAAAACAGCTCCGTTGGCACCGTCACGCCCTCAAAGTCCCGCTCCGTCAGTGGCCGCTCCGGCCTGATACTAATCTGCCTCATGAACAGGTACAACTGCTTCAGGTGATGGGTGGAATGCCCCAACCCCAGGTCCAGAAGTTGTTGTAGCGTCAGCGGCCCCATGTAGGTATCAATCACCGTGTCCAGGGCTTCCTGGGTCTCTCCTTGGAAGAATCGCCGGATGCGACCTATCACTTCGTCCCCAAAGCCAATGATATCTGCGACGTCGCCCCGCTCCAGGGCCTCACCGATACGGCGGCCCCGGTCTTCAGCGCGGAAGATGCGCCGGGGATAGGCGTCCAGCATGAGGTTGGGGCGATCAAACAGATGAAACGTGAACTGGCGCAGGTTGCGCCCTCGCTCCGGGGACGTCCAATCAATCATCTGGTCCGGTATCTGAGCGGTGGCGCGCCGGGCTGCCCCCAGCACCGTTTCAAACTTCTGGAGCATCCATTGGGGCCCCTGAAGCTCCTGAGAGCCCCGAGCGTTGTCTAGCCCCAGCGCCCGTATCAACTCGGGCCGGTTGAACCCGATGATGATCCGGCCCTCCACCAGGGTCACAGGCACAACCTGCAGCTTCAGGTCCCGCAACTCCTGCAGGGCTTGCTCGTCCATTCCCACATCCATGGGCTGGAACGCTATCCCGTTGGACGAAAGAAACTCTTTCGTTCGGCCACAGGTAAATCAACCCTGGCGGAAGAATACCTTGACCTGTGGCATGGTGACCTCCCAAAACGCCTCTTGCCACCGCGGAAGACTTCGGCTATCGCCTACCGGACCCCCTCAGCTTCGGATCCAGGACGTCCCGAAGGGCGTCACCAAACAGGTTGAATGCGAGCACCACAACCATGATGGCCAGTCCGGGGGCGAAGGAGAGCCACGGAGCCGCCATCAGGTATTCCCTGCCGAGGCCAGACAGCATGCGTCCCCAGGAGGGATGAGGCGGCGGAACGCCAACTCCCAGATAGCTGAGAGAGGCCTCCGCCAGGATGGCGCCTCCCAGACCCGCGCTGAACACGATGATCCATGGCGCCACGCAGTTGGGCAACACGTGACGAAGAATAATGCGGAGATCGGTGGATCCAAGAGCTCTGGCAGCATCAATAAAGGTTGTATGACGCACGGTAATCGCCTGGGAGCGCACCACGCGTACTGCTCCGCCCAAAGCCCCCAGGCTGATGGCTAGCACCACCATATTCAAGCTGTTGCCGAAGGTAGCGACAACCGCCAGGGCAAGGGCCAGGGTTGGGATGGACTGTTTGACATCCACCAGCCGCTGGCTCACCAGATCAAACTTGCCACCCAGATAGCCGCTGGCTATGCCCCAAATACCCCCCAGCCCGGCCCCCAGCGTCACGGAGGCGAAGCCAACGTAGATGGACACCCTCGCCCCGCCCAGGATGCTGCTAAATACGTCTCGCCCAAAGGGGTCTGTACCGAACCAGTGCTTTGCACTGGGACCCTCCAGCCGTTCCAGGAAGTTCATCTGGATAGGGTCGTAGGGTCGCACAACGTTTCCGAATGCCGCCACCATCAGTGTCAGCACTATGACGAGCAGGCCTATAGCGCCCAGCGGCTTTGCCCTGAGAAAGCGCCATAGCGACTTCCGGTAGCGCCGCCCCTTGAGCGACCACCCGATGAAGCCAGTGGGAACGGCATCTATCTCCTTGGCCTTACCTGTTAGCATATTCATCACCACTCCCTGGGATCAGCAACTGGTACCTGGTGGCGAAAGTGACCCGCCAATCAAGTCCCGTTCGTGGTGAGCTTGTCCAACAACGAACACGCCCTTCCATAGGCTTAGGGCGAACGGGGATTCATCGCCCAGCCACTTGCGCGAGTTGGTACTAGTACTCAGCATAGGATATGCGGGGATCAAGGAACCCATAAAACAAGTCCACTCCCAGGTTTGTCATGATATGTATCACGGTGACGAGCAAGACGAGATTCTGAACCACCGGATAGTCGCGCTGCCGCACAGCCTGGACTATGGCGCCCCCCAGTCCAGGGATATTGAACACTACTTCTACTACCAGAGCACCGCTCAGCAGACCACCTAGTTGACCCCCAACGATAGTAACCACCGGAATCAACGCATTCCGCATGGCGTGTCTACGAATGACAGTCCCTTCGCGGAGACCCTTGGCCCGGGCCGTACGAACGTAGTCCTCCCGCAAGACCTCCAGCATCTGCGTCCTGGTGATCCGTACCTGTATGGCCGCCGATGAAACGCCTAGCACCAGGGCCGGGAATATCAACTGGGACACGTTCCGGGCGGGATTGACCCAAGGGGGTGTGTAGGTGAGGGCAGGTATCCAACCAAACCATGCTGCCAGGTACGTGATGACCAGGATAGCAAGCCAGAAACTTGGAGCGGCTAGCCCGAGGATGCTCAGAAAGCGGGGGAGGTAGTCCAGGACACTATCCTGCTTCACCGCAGACAGCACGCCAACGGGGATAGAGACAAGGAAGGAAATGAAGAGCGCCATCAAAGCCAGTTGGATGGTCAGGGGGAACCGGCGCGCAATCAGTTCCGTTACTTCTTGCCTGGTCCAGATGGACTGTCCCAAGTCCCAGCGCAACAGGTCCCACATCCACGAGAAAAACTGCACATGCACCGGCTTGTCCAGCCCCAACTGCTGACGCACGAGCTCAGTGGCTTCTTGTACGGCTTGCGACTCCCCTTCCGTACCGCCGATGACGATGAGGGCGGCCACATCCCCAGGGACAACGCGCATGAGGATAAAAATGAACAGCGCCGCACCCAGGATCGCCGGAATACTGATGAGAAGCCTTCGCAGGGCGTATTTCCCCACAGTGATCCCCTCTCACCCGCATGAGACAGGACGCCCAGGAACCATGCCAGCACCAAACGGCAAAAGCAGGCCCTTCCGTCATTGTGTTGCCCCGTATAGCTGAACTCCTACGAAAGGCCCACGCTCAGGACGCTATGCCACTGGTGGCGACAGCAGGCTAGCATAAGGTTCGTACCGTGTCAATGTAGTTGGGATTTCATGGAGCTTTTCGTCGCAATAGGCCACCAGGTGCCTGTTTCCTGCTAGTAGACAGCCCTTGACAGCGCCCCTATAATCAAGGCGGCGGAGTAGGGCTACAACGCCCATGAAGGACATGAGATCCAAGCATCAGGAGGTTGCGCATCATGGGAAAGAAGCTGGGTCAATGGGCACGATTAGGTGTTTTGCTAGGGTCTGCGGTAGTGCTCCTGGCTGCCTGTAGTGGCGCGGCGAAAGAGCCCACGCCCACCGCCGCCAGTGCTGTGGCAACGCCCACCCCGACAGCTCAGAAAGCCGCGCCGACTCCCACGGCAACGCCCCGCACCGGCGGCGTCTTGAAGCAGGCGCACCGGCGCAGCCCCATTACTTTCCGGCTGGATGTGAACTCCTCCACGGACCAGATCGCCGCGGGCACTCCCCTCTACAACCAGTTGATTGCCTTGCAGCCGCCCGACTTTCTGACCATTGGCCCGGACCTGGCCCAGTCGTGGGAGGTCTCCCAGGACGGCAAGACCTACACCTTCCACCTGGCGCCCGGGGTGGTGGACCATAAGGGGAATCCATTCACGGCCAGGGACGCCAAGTTCACCCTGGATCTCTTGACGAAAAAGACTGAAAACAGGCCAGCTCATGCCTACGTTGTGGTGGGAGGGGTGAGCGTCTTTGAGAGTATTGAGGCGCCCGATGACACCACCCTCATCGTCAAACTAAAGAACGCTGATAGCCTCTGGTTTCCCCAGATGGCGCTGCCCCAGGTTTCTATGTTCGTGCAGGCCAGCTATGACGAGAAAGCCTCCATGGATAATCCCATAGGTACGGGCCCCTATAAGCTGGTGAAGCACCTGCCCCAGGAGTTGGTGGCTTACGAAGCCAACCCCCAGTACTTCAGGAAGGGCGTTCCTTACCTGGCCGGTTTTGAAACGCACATCATCGCCGATACCGCCACCATCCAGGCTGCCTTTGAGGCCAAGCGTGTTGACCTCATTATGATGGGCGGCAGCGAAGGAGCCACCGAGCGTAACACCTCCGTCCTGGATAGTCGCTACCCCGGGCAGATCACACGATACGTTGGACTTCATCCCGTTGGCCGGGGCATCCAGTTCAATTTCCGATCCGATGGTCCCTGGCAGGACAAGCGGGTGCGCCAGGCCATCAACCTCGCCCTATCGCGAGATGACATCTGCGCGGTCACACCCAACTGCTACATCGGTGACTGGATGCCGTCTCCCAAGTGGAGTACCGCGGACCGTGACACGCTGGCCCAAAGGCCCGGGTTTGCCAAGAAGGGCGCTGCCAAGGATGCCGAGATCAACCGCGCCTCGGAGCTCATGGCGGCGGCAGGCTATGCCAACGGCTTCGCCGTCAATGCCATGTGCCGCTCCGAGGTGGACTACAGGGACTACTGGTGCCCTCTCATGGAGTTCATCCTGCGTGACACCCTGAACATCCGCCTGACCATTCAACTGGAAGAGAGGGCCGTGCATACCGAGAAGCTGAACAAAGGCGATTGGCTACTGCGCCCCGACGCCTACGGCGGGATGCGCGTGGACCACCCCTACGACTGGATGGACCTGCACTCATTCTGTGGCGAAGATGTTCGCAGCAATGCCACAGGCTGGTGCAACAAGGAGTACGATGACCTGCTAAGGCAACTGCGGACAGCCAGCGCATCGGAAACGAAGGCCATCTCCGACCGGATCCTGGCGATCTTCTACGAGGAGGTCCCCGGAGTCTTGGGGTTCTGGTCCAACCGGTGGGTCATCCACTGGAACTATGTGAAGAATGTTCCAGACCAGCGTTTCTGGGGCGGCTATACCCAGTCCCGTCGCCTTGAATACGTCTGGATGGACAAGTAAGGTCGCACCCTAGGCAAACGCACGTGAAAGGAGTCTCTCTACTGCTCCGCCATCGGCTCGAAAGAGGGATAGGCGTCCCGCATTTGTGGGAACAAGCCGCCGGCACCATAACCACACACAAGGGGGTTTCCCATGGTCAACACAGCCCAGCAGCCCGGTTACGGCCCTGCGCTTCAGGACATGTTCCAGCTTCGGCGCGCCAGCTCGCGAGCGGCCTATCTGCTTCCACACCTCCGCGCAGGTTTCAGTCTGTTGGACTGCGGATGCGGGCCCGGCACTGTCACCATCGGCCTTGCAGAAGCCGTTGCACCTGGGCAGGTTGTCGGCATTGACCTTGACGCCAGGAGCCTCGCC
>JACQUH010000308.1 GCA_016210375.1 Chloroflexota bacterium | reverse complement strand
GGGTGGGGAAGATCTCCAGGGCCGAGGCGCGCCCAGCGACGGCGGGCAGGTCGTGGTTGCCGGTGAGGAGGTAGACCGGGATGCCTGCCTCGGCCATACGGGCGATGCGCCGGGCAAACTCGCGCTGGTGGGTCTGGGAGGGGTCGCGGGACTTGTAGGCGTCGCCGGCGAAGAGGACGGCGTCCACGCCCTCGCTCTGGGCGTAGTCGGCCAGCTCGTCGTAGGCGGCGAGGAAGTCCAGGAGACGCGTGGAGAGGCCGGTCTCCGGGTCGGGCCGGCCGTAGTTCTCCACGCCGATGTGCAGGTCAGCGAAGTGGAGGAGTTTCATGGCTTTGTGTTGCTGCTAGGAGGCCCCAAGGGTCGCGGCTACGGTGGGGACGGGTCAGCCCAGGGGACGTGGTCGCCACCGCAGGTCCGGCTGGCGGGCGGCGCGGGCCTCGTCCAGGCGGGAAACGGACGTTGTGTGGGGAGCGTTCCGCACCACGTCGGGCGTCTCCTCCGCCTCTTTGGCGATGGACAGCATGGCGTCGGCGAAGGCGTCCAGCGTCTCCTTGCTCTCCGTCTCCGTCGGCTCAATCATCAGGGCCTCGTCCACGATGAGTGGGAAGTACATGGTGGGGGCATGGAAGCCGTAGTCCAGGAGCCGCTTGGCGATGTCCAGCCCCTTGACGCCCTGCTTCTTCTGGCGGTTGGCAGAGAGCACCACCTCGTGCATGCACAGGCGCTCACAGGCCAGGTCGTAGTCGTCGCGCAGGCGGGCCTGGAGATAGTTGGCGTTGAGGACGGCGTCCTCGCTGACGGCACGCAGGCCTTCGCCGCCCAGGGAGCGGATATAGGCGTAGGCGCGCACCAGGACGCCGAAGTTGCCGTGGAAGGCGCCGACTTTGCCGATGCTCTGCGGCGGCGTGGCCAGACGGTAAGAGCCACTGCTGGTGGAGGCGTCCTCCTCTACCACGGGCGCGGGCAGGAAGGGGGCCAGCCTGGGGCCGGCGCAGACTGGGCCAGCGCCGGGGCCGCCGCCGCCGTGGGGCGTGCTGAAGGTCTTGTGCAGGTTGATATGGATGACGTCAAAGCCCAGGTCGCCAAACTTGGCCTGGCCCAGGAGGGCATTCATGTTAGCGCCGTCGCCATAGACCAGGCCTCCAGCGTGGTGGACGGCTTCGCATACCTCCAGGATGCTAGTCTCAAAGAGGCCAAGGGTGCTGGGCAGGGTGAGCATGAGGCCAGCCAAGCCCGGGCCGGCGGCCTTGCGCAAGGCTGCCAGGTCCATGTTTCCCCGGCTATCGGATGGGATGCTGACGACCTCAAATCCAGCCATCGCCGCCGAGGCAGGATTGGTGCCGTGGGCGCTGTCAGGTATGAGCATGACCCTGCGCGCGGCGTCGTCACGGCTCCGGTGGTAGGCGCGAATCATCAGGACACCCGCCAGCTCGCCCTGGGCGCCGGCCAGGGTGGCCAGGCTGGCGGCAGACATGCCGCTGGCCTCGCACAGGTAGGTTTGCAGGCGGTGCATCAGCTTCAGCGCGCCCTGGGCGGCCTCGGGGGGGGCCAGGGGATGAAGGTTTGCCATACCAGGCAGGGAGGCGACCTGGTCGTTGATCTTGGGGTTGTACTTCATGGTGCAGCTACCCAGGGGGTAGAACTGCGTGTCAATGGAGTAGTTGAGCTGGCTCAGGCGCGTGAAGTACCGCACCACCTCGGGCTGGGACAGCTCCGGCAGGGGCAGGTCGTCGCGCAGGAGGGATGCGTCCGGAAGTGGCTCGGCGGGCACGTCCAGGTCCGGCAGGCGGACGCCGCGCCGGCCCGGGACGCTGCGGTCCATGAGGAGCTGGCGATCGGGTGTGGCGAGGGAGCGGGGGTCTTGGTCTTGTGTCATACTCTTAAGTAATTATCCCGCCGTGTCAAGCGACTGACGAGAAATACTCCCTTTTGTGGCTTATGTCCTTGGCTTCGGGCGATTCACCAACTCTGCTGCACAACCTGAACACTCAGGAACCATATGAATTATGCTCGTCACATATTGTATGGACACAACCCATTCGCCGCCCTCGTTCGCGAATCCGCCTTCCTCTTCAGAAGCAGTCTGCAGGACGAAGTAGTCATCGCCAACTTCACGTAGCCTTCCTGGTGGAAGGCTATCGGGAGTACCATCAGGATCACGAGGGTCGCAAAGCATGTTTACGATGACATCGTGATCAATCAGCTTCTTCAAGCGTTCGTTGAGATTCACTCGCCCTCATGCTCCTATAATCGTTACTTGGCCACTACAGATACTTGATGTCATGGGATAAATACCTACTCTCCTGCTATCTCCGCCAGCCCCTTCACCAGCGCCTCTATCTCCTCTCGCGTGTTCATCTCCGTAACGCAGAGCAACATGCCGTTGGGGTACGCATCGCTGATGTCCAGACCGCCGATGATGCCGCGCTCCAGCAGAGCGGCGTTGATCTCCCGGGGCGGCCTTGGGCACTGCACGGCGAACTCCTGAAAAAATGTCCCCTGAATGGGCAGATTGTAGCCCGGCAGCTTGCCGATCAGCGATGCAGCGTAGTGCGCCTTGTGGTAGCCAAGCTCCGCTACCTGGCGCAGGCCCTGCTTGCCCAAGGTGGCCAGGTAGACCACCACCATCAGGCCCAGAAGCGCCTCGCTGGTGCAGATGTTGGAGGTGGCGCGCTCGCGCCGGATATGCTGCTCGCGAGTCTGGAGGGTGAGGACGTAGGCGGTGCGGCCCTGGGTGTCTACCGTGCGGCCCACGATGCGCCCCGGCATCTGGCGCAGGTACTGGCTCTTGCAGGTGAAGAGGCCGATGTACGGCCCGCCGAAGCTGAGGGGGATGCCCAGGGGCTGGCCCTCGGCGGTAACGATGTCCGCGCCGTAGCCGCCAGGCGCCTTGAACAGGGCCGCTGCCGTGGGGTCGGCGGAGACCACCAACAGCGCGCCGGCGTCGTGGGCGGTCTTGCCGAGGATAGCCAGGTCCTCCAGGTAGCCAAAGAAGTTGGGGTGCTGGACGATCAGGCAGGCGGTATCGGGCTTGAGGGCGTCCCGCGGGCCGACGGGGTACAGCCCTATGCCGTGGGGGGCTGTGTACGTGGCGACGACGGCCCGATAGGCGGGGGAAAGGGTGTCGCGGTAGGCGACCCGGTAGCGGTGCGTGACCCGGCAGGCCATGAGGGCGGCCTCGGCCAGGGCGGAAGCGCCCTCGTACATGCCGGCGTTGGCAACCTCCATGTCCAGGAGCTGGCAGGTAAGGCTCTGGAGCTCGTAAGTGACCTGGAGCGTGCCCTGGCTCACCTCCGCTTGATAGGGCGTATAGGCCGTCAGGAACTCGCCCCGGCTGATGATGGCCTGGGAGACTGCCGGGACGAAGTGGTTGTATGCGCCTGCCCCCAGGAAGGATGGCCCCATTCCGGCGTGGCGGTTCTGGGCTGCCAGCGCCTCCAGCTCCCGCCGCAGCTCTAGCTCCGAAAGGGGCGATGGCAGGTCCAGGGGCGGGCGCCGGTAGGCGGCGGGGATGTCCTGGAACAGGTCTGCAACGGAAGAGACGCCGATGGCCTTGAGCATTGCCTGGCGGTCAGCGTCTGTGTTGGGCGTATAGGGAGTGTAGGGTGTGGTCATGGTGTTATTCGCTCACGACCTGGAAAGGAGCCGTCATGCTGAGGGCCGACCCAGCCGGCCCGAAGAATCCAGGGCGCGCCTCTCCATGATGGCGCCGGTTTCTTGGACGCGATACTCGGTTCTTGGAGCAACGCCGCAGATTCTTCGCTTCGTCCCTCCACTGAAGGACTTCGCGCAGAATTACAGAGACGCCTACTCCAGCTTGCTCAGGTACTCCTCGTACTGCTCGGCGGTCATGAGGTTGGCAAGCTCGCCCTGGTTGACGGAACCGAGGCGCACCATCCAACCCTTTACGTACGGGTCCTCGTTTACCAGCTCGGGGTGGTCCAGCAACTGGCTGTTTACCTCCGCCACCTGGCCCGCGACAGGGCTGAACACGTCGGACACGGCCTTGACGGACTCCACCTCGCCCAGCTTCTGGAACTGGGCCAGCCTGGCGCCGACCTGGGGGAGGTCCAGGAACACGACATCGCC
>JACQUH010000307.1 GCA_016210375.1 Chloroflexota bacterium | reverse complement strand
GACGACAACGTCGTGCCGCTCAAAGTCGCCTATGACCTCGCGGACGCCGGCGGGCAGGAGGCTGCGCCCGCGGGTGCGCAGGGCGACTGCCGCGCCTTCGTCCACGCGGATCTCGCCCCGGGTGGAGAGGCCGCTCATGAGCCAGCGCAGGCGGCTTTCCACCTTGCTGCCGGTGGGGCAGAAGTAGGTTCCGACGCTCTTGCCGGCTGCGGCGTCGGGCAACACGTTCTCCTGCGTGCCACGGGCGATGACCACGGCGGCGCCCCAGCTCGCGGCCTCCCGTGCGGCGCGGAGCTTCGCCGTCATGCCCCCGCGGCTCCAGCCGTGGCGCTCCTCGCTGGCCGCCACCTCGTCTATCAGGTCATCCACGCGCTCCACGCGGGGGATGAGCTGGGCCTCCGGGTGGGTGGCGGGATCGGCGGTGTAGAGGCCGGCGATGTCGGTGAGCATCACCATGAGGTCGGCGTCCACCAGATTAGAGACGAGGGCGGAGAGGGTGTCGTTGTCGCCGAAGACCTCGTCGCCCAGCTCCTCCGATGCCACAACGTCGTTCTCGTTGATGATGGGGATGACGCCCGCTTCCAGCAGGCCCAGGAGGGTATCGCGGACGTTCAGGTAGCCCTGGCGGTCGGCGATGTCGGCGCGGGTGAGCAGGGCCTGGGCGACGACGATACCGTGGCGGGCAAAGAGCTCCTGGTACAGGTGCATGAGGCGGCCCTGGCCCACGGCGGCCAGCATCTGGCGGAAGGGCACGTCGCGGCGCTCGCGGGGCTGGCCCAGGGCCTGGCGGCCCGCTGCCACGGCTCCGGAGGTGACCAAGAGCACCTCGCGGCCATCCTTATGCAGGGCGGCGATCTGCTCCACCAGGCGGGACAAGAGGTCCATGTCCAGGCCGTCGGAGCGGCCCGTGAGGACGCTGGTGCCAGCCTTGGCGACGATGCGATGGTAGGTGTGGGAGAGGTTGGCGTTCACGGGTGAGCCAGGTTGGGACAGGATAGCTGATTATAGCATGGGGGACAGAGGGCAGAGGGCAGAGGGCAGAGGGCAGAGGGCGGGAGGGTGGTGCTACATCTGCTTCCCCACAGAGGTCATGACATTGTGTCTGGTCCTCCTTGTGGCAGCCGTCTTCCTATGCGCCGCCAACATTCCCACCAACCGACTTGAGCGTCACCCTCAATCACCAGACCTATTTCGTAGCCCGTCATAGCAATGTATAATCGGTGCATTGTCCCTAGCACCTGTTTACCGTCAAGTATGCTTTGGAGCCACCCTGATCATGGACCTTCCCCTAAGATCAGCTATCGTAGCCTCCATACGGTCCAACCCTGGAGCCGGTGCAGTCGTTGAGCATATTGATATTCAGCCGGACGGTAGCGGTACCATCTTCTATAACCCAGAAGGAGTCTGGATTGACCCTTCGTCCCCCGGATTTCGTGGCGAGGCCGCCCCTATCACAGATGAGGAACTAGTCCGCGCCCATTTCCTAGTGAAACTAGTCACGTCCTTAGGTTATCCCGCTAGTCCCGCAACCCTGAACATGGAGAAGAGCTACAAACCTGTTGGCAGACCCATCGGTAAGGGAGGCCGAATTGATTTGCTTGTAAGACGGAAGGCCAATGGCAAGGAAGGCAGCGCCTTCTTATTCATTGAGGTTAAGGCTCCGAGTGCTTTCGACGCTGATTTCGGGATGATCGATGGTCAACTGTTCCGCCTCAGCCTCCAGGAGTCTCCCCGGCCGCGTTATCTCGCTTATGTCACCACCGAGCTACTGGGGGCAGACCTTCGCGACAGAGTTATCCTCATTGACACGACAGCTTTCTCTTCCTTCGAAGCTTGGGATAATGCCGGGCAGCCGATCGTTGATAATATTCCAAGCTCCTACGGCCAAGCCCAAAAGCGCCGATTCGCCAATGTTCCCAATCCCACAGCAACCCTTCAGCCACTCGACAAGGCAGCTACGGCAGAGAGGTTCAGCCGTATACGATCGGAAATCCACGATGTTATTTGGGGAGGTGGGGGAACCAACAACAACGAAGTATTCGTCTGCATTACCAAGTTGCTGCTCTGCAAAATCCTTGATGAAGCAGAAACACCTCCTGCTAGGGAGTACCGTTTCCAGCGCCTAGGTAGTGCTGTCGAGCCAGAAACCCCAGCCACCTTGGTGGCCAGAATGAATCAATTGTACAAGGAAGCCGAGGCAACATTACTTGCGCTCACCCAGGCAAGCTCAGGCCCTGGCTTCGATACGAGCAGAATATCTGCCGAAAAAATCGCTTATGTAGTTGGGCGGCTTGAAAGCATTTCAGTCGTCGAGAACGTTCATCCCGGAGATTTGTTGGGGGAATTCTTTGAACAGATAGTGGGGCAGGATTTTACGCAGACGAAGGGACAGTTTTTCACTCCGCTGAAGCTTGTAAAGTTCATGCTGGCTCTCGCTGGTGCAGTGGACATCACAGCTTCAGTGATCCGTCACGAGCGTGACCATCTAGGCCGCCCTAGAATGCCGTATGTCATCGATCCTGCTTGTGGGTCGGGCACCTTCCTAATCGAATACATGAAGCAAGTGCGTCAAGCCATTGGGCCAGCTTCTTTTACCCAGAACCTACCACAACGCACTGCGGAGGCGCACGCCTTATGGTTTGGTGGCTCCAAACAATCCGCCTGGGCTCGTGAGTATTTATTCGGGATTGAGAATAACTACGATCTAGGTCTCGCGGCCAAGGTCAGCATGGTTCTCCATGGCGACGGCAGTATGAACACCTGGATCACGAGCGCACTTCTGCCGTTCGGCAAGTACGTTGTTCCAGGCCGTAACCTACTTGGAATTGCCAAGGACAGTGTGGCTCACCCTTATCGGTCGGACCGTAACGAACAGTTCGACTTAGTCTTTTCTAATCCACCCTTCTCTATCAAATTACCTCCGGACGAGATGAAATCAGTCAAGAGCGTCTTTACTGACCTGGTGAAATCCCCCAGTGAGGCCCTGTTCATCGAACGTTGGTATCAGTTGCTTACCGAAGGTGGTCGCATATGCTGCATCCTCCCAGAAGCCGTGCTGGATACCCCGTCTAACACCGATATTAGACTTTTTCTCCTTAAGTATTTCATGTTACAGGCCATCGTTTCCCTGCCCTATGATTCCTTTCGTCCGTTTACAAGTAGCAAGACCTGCATTGTTTACGCTTCGAAGCGAACTGCGGCTCAAGTCGCTTCATGGGACCAGGCTTGGCGCTCGGCCCGCCTAGAGTTCCCGGGAAGCAACCAGACCCGGCTTCTACAGCTTGTCCTCAAAAAGCTAGAGCGCTCTAACGAGCAAATATTCATGGCTGAGCCGCAGAGCGTAGGGTACAAGCGCAGGAAAAATCTTCCCGACCTGCAAACGACGAACCACCTCTACAAGGAGGACGACCAGCCCGCTTCAACCCCTAGCACTGTCCTTGAATACTATTCTCTTGGGAAAACCCTAGCGCCCAATCCTGTCCTCGGATTCTGGACCACTCTCGAAGCCGTTGCAGCACGCGATGACTTTCGATTGGATCCCAAATATCGATGGCTCTGGGATCATCAACACGGCCACGCCCACGGCGATCCAGCCAAGGCCAAGCCGTTGTCTGCATTCCTGCGACTCATAGACCTTCCCCGGGTAACAAAGCGCGAGTTAGATGCCGACACCCTCCTCATTGACCTAGAGTTCGTTGAGTCGAGGCAGGCCATAACTCTGGCTGATGCGCCAGCCGTCAACGTTATCGGCTCTGACAAGGTTCAACTATCCAAGGCCGAACTCGTCTTCTCAAAACTAGAACCTTATCTCGCAAAGATCATAATTGAGCCTCCTGATGCATTAGGGTCAAGTGAATGGATTGGATTTGAACGTGTTGACAGAAGTGTGCCACTCCAAGTTCTGGCCTATGCCTTAATGCTGCCCGAACTCTGTGAATGCTACCGCAGATTACAGTCTGGCAAGAGACACGCGCGGCTTGATCCAGCGGAAATGTTGAATCTTCGCATAGCCATGCCCGAACAACCTTCTTATGAAGAGATGGCTAAGGTCATTGAAACCCGGCGTGACCAGATATTTGCTCTGCGGCAACAAGAGAGGAATATCAGAGCCCAGATCGATGCTCTATTCGAGTCTTGACCTCCATGCTTGGCTCCGCCAAGCGCCAAGAACCTGGTGTGGCAATATGCCCATGAGGGTTCAAGCCAATCAAGAAGGACTCTGAACACTTCCCGCCTCATCCTGTTGCGATTCCAATGGCTGCAAAGCATCCCTTGACCATACGCTTTACAGATGGTATTGTGCGGCTAGCGGAAATCCACTGGTACGAGGCTTCGGGTAAAGGCCGCAAGGAATTCAAGATCAAGCGTTTTCTGGATAGCGCGCCATGACAACCGACTACCAAGGTTCCACAGAGCTGGTTATCTGTGTCCGCAACGACGGCTATCCGGCGTCTCTTGAACGGCGCAAGCTCTACCGCATTATTCCCGACGCGGAGGCGGCAAGGCACAACCAACTGCGTGTTGTGGATGAGTCGGGTGAGGACTACCTCTACCCTGAAGAGTTCTTTGTCAGGGTGAAGCTGCCGGAAACGGTGGAGCGGGCAGTCCTGGAGGCTGCCTGAGCAAGCTTCGGGTCCGGATTCTCAAGCAGGAGGCCCCGCTATGGAGATTGCCCCAGGCATCCACAACGTCATCACGGAGAAAGAGCCGGTGATGGGCGTCACCAACACCTACCTCATCGTGGGCAGGACGGGCGCGGTGTGGGTGGACACGGGCTGGGACCGCCCCGGGGAGGGCCAGGCGCGGGTTGACTACTGGAAGAAGCTGGGCAGCCCGCCGCTGCGGGGCATCTGCATCACGCACCGGCACCCGCCGCACTGGGGAAACTCGCCGCTCATCCAGCGGGAGTGCGGCGGAGCGCCCATCATCGCCACGTACCAGGAGGCGGAGGCCATCAACGAGCGCATGAAGGGCGCGCGGGTGGACAGGCCGGTGGCGGACGGCGAGACGCTGAGCCTGGGCGACAAGACGCTCCAGTTCGTCTTCGCCCCGGGGCACACCTACGGCACCATGGCGGTGTTCATCCAGGAGAGCCGCTCGCTCTTCCCCGGCGACGCTATCATGGGCGTCGGCACCTCGGTGGTGAACCCCGGCGAAGGGGAGATCGCCCTGTTCCTGGAGACGATGCAGAAGTTCCTGCGGCTGAACCCCTCGGTCATCTACACGGGCCAGGGGCCGATGGTCACCGACCCGCGGGCGAAGATCAACGAGCTTATCCAGCATCGCCACCGGCGGGAGGAGGAGGTGCTGGCCCAGCTCCGCACGGGGCCGAAGACGGTGGAGCAGATGTTTGGCGCGATCTACACCGGCCTGAACGAGCGCCTCTCTAACCTGGCGAAGAACCAGGTGCGGAGCCACCTGATCAAGCTGCAGAACGAGGGGCGGGTGACGGCGGAAGGGGAGACGTACCGGATGAAGTAGGGTAACGACCTAACCCCCTCTGGTCCCCCTTCCCTCAAGGGAAGGGGGAAAGAAAGAGACGTATGCCCACCCTCCCCGCCAAAAACGTGTTCCCGCATACCGCCCAGGTCAATGACCGGGGCCACCTGGTCATTGGCGGCTGCGACTCGGTGGACCTGGGGGCGGAGTTCGGCACGCCGCTGTACGTCTTTGACGAGCAAACGTTGCGGGACATCTGCCGCGCCTATCTGCGGGAGTTCCGCGCCCGCTACCCCAGGACGCAGGTGCTCTATGCGGCCAAGGCCTTCTCCAACCTGGCGCTGACGAGGCTGCTGGCCGAGGAGGGCCTGGGCATGGACGTGGTCTCCGGCGGCGAGATGGCCCTGGCGAAGGTGGGAGGCATGCCCCCGTCCCGGGTCTACTTTCACGGCAACAACAAGAGCGCCCAGGAGCTACAGGAGGCCCTGGACTGGGGCGTTGGGCGGATCGTAATAGACAGCTTCCACGAGCTGGGGCTGCTGGAGCGCCTGACGGAGCAGATGGGGAAGGGCCAGGACATTCTGATACGCGTCTCGCCGGGGGTGGATCCCCATACCCATGTGAAAATCACCACTGGCATCCTGGACAGCAAGTTCGGGTTCTCCATCGCCACGGGCGACGCCGAGAAGGCGGTGCGCCAGGCGCTGTCGTCACGCCATCTGCGGCTGCAAGGGCTGCACTGCCACATCGGGTCCCAGCTCTTTGAGGTGGAGCCGTACCAGGAGGCGGTCCGCATCACGCTGTCCTTCGCGGCGCAGATGCGGGAGTACGGGTTCACCCTGGCGGAGATGGGCGCGGGCGGCGGCTTCGGCATCGCGTACCTGCGGGGCCAGCGCCCGCCATCCATCGCGCAGTACGCCGACGCGCTGGTGGGGACGCTGAAAGGCAGCCTGAAGGACCTGGGACTGGGCGAGCCGACGTTCATTATTGAGCCGGGGCGGTCTATCGCCGGGCCGGCGGGCGTCGCACTGTACACCGTGGGCGCGCGCAAGGAGATCCCGGGCGTCCGCACGTATCTCAGCGTGGACGGCGGCATGGGCGATAACATCCGACCTGCCCTGTACGAGGCGCAGTACGAGGCGTTTGTGGCCAACCGGATGGATGCGCCCGCGACCGACGTGGTCACGATTGCCGGCAAGTTCTGCGAGTCGGGCGACGTGCTGGCGAAGGACGTGGCGCTGGCTCCTTCACAGCCTGGTGACCTGATAGCACTGCCTGCGGCGGGGGCGTACTGCATCCCCATGGCCAGCAACTACAACATGGCCCCCAGGCCGGCGGTCGTCATGGTGAAGGACGGCAAGG
>JACQUH010000306.1 GCA_016210375.1 Chloroflexota bacterium | reverse complement strand
GGCGACCGCCTGCTCCAGGAAGAGGCTGTGGAGGCGCTGCGGTCGGTACTGCTGCCCATGGCCACTGTGGTCACTCCCAACACGCCGGAGGCGGAGGCGCTCACCGGGTTGCGCATCCAGACGGCCCAGGACGCGCGCGAGGCCGCCCGGCGCATCGTGGCCATGGGGGCGAAAAGCGTCGTGGTCAAGGGCGGACACCTGACGGGCGCCGAGGCAGTGGATACCCTGTACGACGGCCGGGAGTTCCGCGAGTACCGCTCCGAGCGGTTCCCCACTCAGAACACCCACGGCACGGGCTGCACCTTCGCCTCTGCCATCGCCGCAGGGCTTGCCAAGGGCCTGAGCGTCCCGGAGGCCGTGGGCCAGGCCAAGGCCTATGTCACCAGCGCCATCAAGGCAGACCTGCAGATCGGCCACGGCCACGGTCCCCTGGACCATTTCTGGATGCTGAGAAGGGGCTAGCCTCAGGCGCGCGCCAGAACCGCTCCTGAACTGGCGGCACAACCCGTTCCCTTTCTCCGCACCTGAAAGCCTACCAGGAACGAAGCGAAGGAGGGACTGGAGGGGCGAGGCGAAACGGTGGTGAGCATGTTGATGTGAAAGCATCAGGAAAAGCAGCAGAGACACCTCGTGCGGTTCCGCTTGCTCAGGAGTCGCGGCCGGCATGACCTGGCACTAAAGTGCCAGGTTTGGAATACAGCTACCCCCCGACTTCAGTCGGGGGACCCAGACCACCCCAAAGCAGCAGAGACCCTTCGTGCTAGGCCCTTGACCACGAAGGGAACGCTGGATATACTGGGCCTTTCCCGCGGCTAGTAGCGGGCCCTCTAGTTGGTGGGGCGCGTTATTTCTTCCAGGCCAACCGGAGTATTGCAAACCAGGAGACGAAGCCAATGAAACTCAAGCGGTTCCACATCGCACTACTTGTAGCCCTGGTCGCCCTTGCTGCGGTCCCTCTCGCTGTCAGCGCAAGCCACTCCTGGAATGGCTACCACTGGGCGCGGACGAGCAACCCCTTCACCCTAAAGCTGGGGGACAACGTGTCCTCCACGTGGGATGCTCACCTCGCCGCCGCCTCCGACGATTGGAGTCTGTCTACGGTGCTGGACACGACCGTAGTCCCCGGCCAGGCCAAGGGGAGCTGCAGCAAGGTCACCAAGGGACGGGTGGAGGTCTGCAATAAGGCCTACGGGCTCAACGGGTGGTTGGGTGTGGCCGGTGTCTGGGTCAGCGGCTCCCATATCACCCAGGCCTACGTCAAGCTCAATGACACCTACTTCAATACCTCCACCTACAACACCCCGGCGTGGCGGCAGTTCGTGACCTGTCAGGAGATCGGCCATACCCTTGGGTTAGACCACCAGGACGAAGACTTCAGTAACCCGAATCTCGGTACCTGCATGGACTACACCAGCGACCCCAGCACCAACCAGCACCCGGACCAGCACGACTACGACGAACTAGAGGCCATCTACAGCCACCTGGACACCACGACGACCATCAAGGCAAGCACTGGCAGCCAGGCCGCAGCCGGTCCCGCCAATGGGCAAGATGGCGAAGACTGGGGCGTCGCTGTCCGGTCTGACGCCCGTGGCCGCCCCAACCTGTTTGTCAAGGACGAGGGTGGCGCCAAGAAGTTCACCTGGGTGTACTGGGCCGACTAGCCACCCGCACTTGCTGGCGCACTGGCTCTGGAGATCGCTGAGCTAAAGTAGAGGCAACTGTGGCACGGCTTTGCCGTGCCACAGTTGCCTCTGCCAACGTGCTCACAGCCTCCCACCTCTAGGCAGGCCGTTCTCTGCGCCCCCGCATGGCCACGTAGATCCCCGCCAGAATGAGCGCGCCTCCAGCCAGGCTGGTGGCGGGCGGCGACTCCCCCAGCGCCGGCACGGCAACTGCCGTGGCGATGACCGGCTCTGCCATGACGGAGATAGCTACCGCTGTGGCGCTGACGTGCCCCAGGGACCAGTTCAACAGGGAGTGGCCGATGGCCTGGGGCACCAGTCCCGTGGCGACCAGCCACAGGTATGTCTCACCATGGAAACCGTTGAGGGGCGTGCCCGCGCCAACGGCCAGGGCCAGGAGCATAAGGGCGGCCCCTGCGTACACGACCGCGTTGTAGGTGGTGGCGGGCATGTCGCGGCGCAGACGCCGCCCCGCCAGCATGTACCCCACCACGGCGACGGCCCCCAGAAAGGCCATGGCGTCTCCAAAGAGCCGGCCTTCGCCCCCCCGGTCGCCCACGGCCAGCGCCGCTCCTCCCAGGATGCCCACCCCGATGCCTGCCACGGTGCCCGCGCGCAGGGTCTCGCGGAACAGGAGGCGCGAAGCCACCGCCACGATAAGGGGACTGGCCGTCACCAGCACCACGGAGCTGGCCACCGAGGTGTGCTGCAGGGAGACTATCCATGCCCAGAAGTGCAACGCCAGACACAGGGAGGAGAACCCAAGCAGGGGTACGTCGGCCCTCCTGAGGCCGGGAAGAAGGGCGCCGCCGTCCTTCCACCGCGCCGCCACGGCGTAGGCTGCTACCAGGGCCGAGCCGATGCCGAGCCGGTACGCCGCAATCGCCAGAGGCGGGGCCTCTCCGGCCAGGCGAATGAAGACGGCCGCCAGGGACACGGCCAGAACGCCTCCAGAGAGGCCCAGGTACAGGGAAGGCTTAGAAACTATCTCAAGACTCCCATTGGCATCGCTGCCTGATGGGTATTTACCAAATACTTGCGTAACGGGGTCCTGACCTCTCCCCTTGTCGTCCCCCTTTCCGTTGCGGAGAGGGGGACGATTTTATTTTAGGAAACGGTGGGATGCGGCAGCGCCGCATCACACCGATTCAAACCAATCTTCTCCCTCTTCCCGTGCGGGAAGAGGGAGCCAGAGGGGGTTAGGTTGGATCCCAATTGGCAGATTACTATGTAAATGACCTTCACGGGGCGGCGCCAAAAGGGGCTTTGGGCCGGTTTCCTATTACCCCTGGGAGGGCTGCTCGCGGAAGCGATAGCCTACGTTCCACACCGTCTCAATGTAGGTTTGCCCAGAGTCCTCTATCT
>JACQUH010000030.1 GCA_016210375.1 Chloroflexota bacterium | reverse complement strand
TACGTTGCCAGGGCAATCCGACCTCACCCCCTGTGGTCCCCCTCTCCACCCAGGAGAGGGGGACGATACTCTGAAGAATCGGTGTGATTCGGCAAGGCCGCAACACACCGATTCCAGCCAATTTCCCCCCTTCCCGTGCGGGAAGAGCCTGTCCCTTCTCTGCGCTCAGGGCAAGCTCTTGGGCAAAGCGAAGGAGGGAGCCAGAGGGGGTCAGGTCGGAACCCAACTGGCAGGTTGTTGTGTCAAAGACCATTAGGGGGCGGCGCCAAAGAGGTTGTGGAGGTAGCTGGCTAGGGCGTGGGGAAGAAGTTACCTTCCCTCGGGCACGGGCAGGGTGTAGTTGCAGAACACCGCGTACTGGGCCTCCTGGCTTGTGGGGTTCTTCATCTCGTGTTTCACGCCAGCGTGGACGAAGAAGGTGTCGCCAGAATTAAGCTTGAACACACTGCCGTCCAGGTGAGCCTCGCAGTTGCCGGCCAGCACAAGATAGACCTTCTCCCAGTTGTCATGGGCGTGACTGCCACTGGTGTTCCCTGGGGGCAAGGTGAACACCGTCATGTAGTTGAAAGAGCTAGAGAACCCGCCTTCCTCACGGCGGTAAAGATCACGGGCCACCTGGCCATGGGCGTCTCGGGGTGCGGCATCCTTCCAGTTGATGACCTTGAGCGCGGGTCTGGTGGTCATGGGAGCCTCCTTCTGTTCTGTGCGGTTGAGGGCGCGGCTATTCTTCCAAGCGTGGGTGCTACCCGGGAGGAGGGAAGGGTCTGGGCCCCTCGGTCTTGGGGCGGGAGACTTGGCGCAGGCGGGCCCGCCCTCCGGGAGACCACCGGTCATCGGGAACCACGCGCCGAAGGGCGCAAACCAGCGGCCTACATGTCGGCGGCCTGGCCGGTCTTTTCGTCCAGCCACTGGGTGCCGCGCTCCTCCTCCTCCTCGTCTAACTGGCGAATCTCCTCCGCCAGCATGTGAACTCGCCGCTCTAGCTTTGCGCGGTCTTCGGCACGCCCACGAAAATACGCCAGGTCCTGCTGTAAGATGTCCAGGCGTTCCTTAACCATCCTACGCCAGACTTTGCGGTCGGTGAACATGATGGCTCTGAGCCTGTGCTGAGGATTTTGGCCTATCTTACCATAGGCGCTTTGGGGAGGTAAGCCTGCAATGCCGGGCCCCAATCCCAGGTGGAGGGGGAAAACCGGAACGCTCTCCAGGCCGAACCGGGGTGAAGAGCATCCCTTCCGGGTAGCCTCTGGCCCCTTGCTAGTGTAGTGCTCCTAATGCCTCGTTACCGAGCCTGACCTAACCCCTAGCCCCCTCTCCGCACGGGTAGGAGGAATGCTCTCCCTCTCCGTGCGGAGAGGAAGACACAGAGGGAGAGGTCCAAGGCAGCACGTGTTGCGCCAATGGCTTTCCATAACTAACAATACATGTGAATCGCTACACTAGGGTGCTGTCGCCGTCAGAAGCTGCCGGACGCGGGTGACCAGGAGGGGAAGATACTGGCCGGAGGGGCCTCGCAGCGCCACGTCTACCAGGCTACTGATGGGCGTGGGGTCCACGTTGACCTCAATGAGGCGGGAACCCTGCTGGTAGGCCTGCATGGGAAAGCCAGCGGCGGGGTACACGGTGCCGGACGTGCCCAGCACTAGCATGCAGTCGCACCGGTTGGTCTGCTCAATGCACATGGCCAGGGAGTCCTGGGGGATTGGCTCCCCGAACATCACCCCGTCGCCCTTGATCACGCCGCCACATTGAGGGCAGCGAGGCGGCAAGTCCTTCGGGTCCACTTCAAACTCGTCCCGGGGGGTGCGGAAGTGGCAACGCACGCACCGCAGCAACGTTCGGTTGCCATGGATCTCGGTGATGCACCGGGCGCCGGCGGCCCGGTGGAGGTTGTCTACGTTCTGAGTGATGGTCCACTTCAGCTTTCCCATGCGCTCCAGGTCCACGAGGGCGTAGTGTCCGGGGTTAGGCTTGGCGTCCTGCATGGAGTTGCCAAACCGCGCCCTCTCCGGTGACTGTGGGTTCCTGTCCCGATCCAACATGCGCTCCCACCAGCCCTTGGGATCAGCGGCGAAGTTCTGGTAGGCCCTGGGGTCCGGCTCTCCAATACGGGTCCACAGGCCGCCCTCTCCACGGTAGGTCGGGATGCCGCTTTCGGCGCTCATGCCTGCCCCGGCCAGGGCGACGACGTACCGGGCCTCGGCCACGAACCGGCTAGCCCGCTCCACAGCCTCCTGCTGCTCCTCAGAAAGCTCCATAGAGCACCTCCGGCCTTGCTGGGGGTATCATACCACCGACCTTGCCCTCTGTGTGACCGCTCTCGGAAGGAGAGAACGACCTCCTTGGTAACGGTAACGCCTTCTCCCACTGTGCTGGCCCTGCCTCAGAGGTTGTGAAGAAATAAGCTAGCAAGCGATGGGCCGATGCCTCGGCCCTTGTGGAATGCGGTGGGTATGAGGGATTCTTCGCGAAGCGGAACGCAGTGGAGAGCGAGAGCAGTCCGACCATTTCCCCATTCGTTGCGCTCGGGGCTTCGGCTAGAATGACACGTTGCTCCCCCCACCTTTTCTGGCATAACGCAGGCCATTTCTTCACAGGCTCTCAGTATGACGGTGGGGAACCGCGCGCCGGCGGAGACCCCGCCCGGTTGAAGGCTTCCGCAATACAGCCCAGGCCTGTCCTGGCGAACCACCGCATGGAACCCATGGTAGCATTGAACCTCGCGCTCCCAGGGTGCAAAATGTTGGCAAATCATTTCGCAATGCAGAGGTAAGGTAGTTGGCCGCACATGACCGACCGTCTGAGCCCCTAGAGAGCCGAGTCCGGCTGGCCGAACTCACAGGCGCGCTTAGCCTAGCTGGCGATCTGGGCAGGGGCCAGCCGCTGGGCCACAGCCTCCGCACGTGTTACCTGGCCCTTCGCATTGCGGGAGAAATGGGGCTTTCCGCTGAGAATCAGACAGAAGTGTACTACACCGCCCTGCTGGTCCACGCGGGCTGCACGGCAGGGGCGCCCCAGTTTGCCGCCTTGCTGGCCGGCGATGAGCTGGCCGCCATGCGGGACATGTACCTGTGCGACCCTGGTAACATGCTCCAGATACTCCGATGGATAGGCAGACACGTCGCAACGGAAGCCTCGTTCCCTACAAGGACCCAGCGGTTTGTCGTGGCCCTGCTCCAGGCGGAGCGTACCATGGCCGACTTTGACCGAGGCTGCTCTGATGTAGGAGCACAGGTAGCCAAGCGCCTGGGGCTGCCCGCGGGGACTCAGGAGAGCCTGTTCCATATATGTGAGTTGTGGAACGGCAAAGGCCCCCACCGGCTTCGAGGGGATTCCATTCCCCTCGCCTCACGCATCGTCAACGCCTCAATGGTCCTGGAGGTCTTCTTCACAGCAGAAGGGCGACGTGAGACGGAGGCGGCTGCCGTAGGCTTTCGGGGACGTTACTTTGCCCCCGGCGTCGCGGATACGTTCCTGGCGGTAGCCAAGGGAGACGACCTGTGGGAAGGGCTGGCCGAGAAAGACCCGTGGAATCGGGTCATGGCTATGGAGCCAGGGACCTGGCCCATGCACGTGGAAGAGGCCGATGTGGACCAGGCGCTGACCACCTTTGCTGACTTCGCCGATTTCAAGTCGGCTTACAGGGCTGGCCACTCCCGGGAAACCGCACAGCTTGCCGAGGCGCTGGCGAGGCGCATGAAGCTCGGACCGGAGGAAGCCACGCTGGCCAGGCGGGCAGCGCTGGTGCACGATCTTGGCCTGGTAGCGGTGCCCAGCTTCCTTTTAGATAAACCACGGCCCCTATCGGAAGTGGAGCAGGAACAGATAAAGCTCCACCCCTACTATACACAGCTCATTCTCGCTCGCGTGTCAGCCCTCCAGCCCATGGCTGCGGTCGCAGCTATGCATCACGAGTGGCTCAATGGACAGGGTTATCACCGGGGACTCTCCCAGGCCAGCATCCCCTCAGCGGCCCGTATTGTCGCCGTTGCGGACGCTTATCTTGAGTTGGTCCGCGGTGGGCCGGGGCGTCGTGGGGTAGGAATCGGGGAGGCGCTGAACCTGGTGCAGCAGCAGGTGGGGACGCGGTTTGATCCGGCTTGCTTCGAAGCACTGGCCACGGAGGTGCGCGGCACGAGTCCCAAGGCGTCCCGTGGCCAGGAATGGCCCAGGGACCTGACGGAGCGGGAAGTGGACGTTCTCCGTCTTGTCTCGCAAGGACTGAGCAGGCGTGAGGTGGCGCAACGGCTCTATGTGAGCGAGCACACAGTGCGCCATCACCTGGAGAGCGTGTACAGCAAGATCGGAGTATCCAGCCGGGCTGGAGCCGTGCTGTTTGCGGTGGAGAACGGGTTACTGGGGTAGATAGTGTCCCTTTGGATCCTCAGCCATCAGAGGCCGGCGCAGAGCCGGCCTCTGGCGTTCCACGGATTCGCCATGCTCTGTTTCCTGGGACACCAGGAGGTATGAATCCTGCTGATGGCCATTGACTACATAACCTAACCCCCTCTGGCTCCCTCCTTCGTCCCGATTCCATCGGGACTCAAGGACAGGCTCTTCCTGCACGGGAAGGGGGAGATAGATTTGAAACAGAGTGATGCGGCAGGGCCGCATCACTCTGTTTCGTCAAAACCACCGTCCCCCTCTCCGTTGCGAAGAGGAGGACTACAGGGGGAGAGGTCAGAACCATAGCAGCACAATTACTTGATTCATGACCATTATCGGGACACCCTCACCCTGTCTTCTTCCCTGATGGGAGGGGGGAATAACACACGCACCCCACGTCTTGCTACAAGACGACGGCCAAAGGCGTCTTGATAAGAATGGGACGAACGTCCCATGTGCAGTAGCTGGGAATGGGGCATCCTCATTGCATCACGATTACAGAGGGGGGCTGCCGTGATTCAGATTGAGCACAGCATCCAGATCAACGCGCCGGTGCACCATGTGTTCGAGTTTCTTGCCGACCCCAGGAACTTTCCCAAATGGCAGACGGGGGCGGTGCAGTCCACCATCACGTCTCCAGGCCCTATTGGCGCGGGGACCACGTTCGACGAGGTGGTGAAGATCATGGGCTGGAAAGTGCGCACGAGCTGCGAGATAACCCAGTACGAGCCAGACAGGAAGATGTGCTTCAAAGCGACTTCCAGGCCCATGGCCTACGCAGGCCAGTTCACTCTTGAAGGAGCTGGCAACGGTACCCGCCTGAGCGGTTTTTTCGCTGGTCAGTTGCGGGGGATCTGGCGACTCGCTGAACCGATCTTCGGAGGAGAAATCAAGAAGGAGTCCGCCGCGGAGATGGCTAAGATCAAGGAGATTATTGAGGCAGGAGCACTTGCCCGTCGATCCTAACCGTGCAGCCACTGCATTAGAGACTATCTAAGCTTTGAGAAGGAGGCAGGAAATGTCTAAAGAGTTGGTAAGAGAGTGTGGCTTGGGGGCCATCCTTGCGGTCGTTGCCTACGTTGTGGGGTTCGCGGTCTTCCTCACCGCAGGTGAGCCTCCTGGTCCAGACGATATGGGGAGCCTGTTGTCATTCCTGAGTGATCATCGGACGAACCTGGTCATCGCGCTCTGGCTGTTTGCTATCGCGGGCATTCTGAACCTGGGCGCTCTGCCTGCAATCTACCAG
>JACQUH010000302.1 GCA_016210375.1 Chloroflexota bacterium | reverse complement strand
TGACAAGTCCATGCCAATCCATTAATGCAACAAGTCTTTGATACAGGACACCAGGAGGCTATGGCAAAACTCCCTTTGCCGCCGCCCCATGATGGGCATTGAACAATTATGATGCCAATGAGACCCAACCTCTCCCCCTGTGGTCCCCCTCTCCTGGGAGGAGAGGGGGCCGATATTCTGAAGAGCTAGATGCCTGCCCACGGGTTTTCCACCTCCTGGCTACGGGGAGGCAGTGGGGCGCAGTCGCTAAGCCCTGGGATCATGGCTACCCGGTGGCCCTGGCAAGAGAAGGTACAAGGAGCAAAGCAGTGGAAGGGATCCGGCCGCTAAACCAGGGCCAGCGCCTCTTGGAGACGGTGACCCTGGCTCCGCTGCGACACACAAGTAGAGGATTCTACCTCCTGGTGGGCGTCCTCGTGGGGGTCATCGCATGGGGAGTCTTCGCGTACTCCTTGCAGCTTCGGGAGGGACTCATCCTCACTGGGATGCGTGATCGTGTCTCCTGGGGTCTCTACATTGCCATGTACGTCTTCTTTCTCGGCGTCAGCGTAGGGGGAACTTTCGTGTCAGCCATCCTGCGCATCACCAGGGCTGGATGGCGGATGCCTATTACCCGCGCCGCCGAGATAGTCACCGTGGCTGCCTTACCCATTGCCGTTATTTTCATCCTCTTCAACTCCCGGCAGAACCCACATTTAACCCTCTACAAACTGACCCTGTTCGGCCGCTGGGAGTCCCCCATCACCTGGGACATCTACGGTCTCATCACCTATCTCATGGCGAGCTTCATCTATCTGTACGTCGCCCTCATCCAGGATTTGGCCTATGCCAGGGACCACGTTGGAGCCTACGTGTCCCGCCGCCGGCGCTGGTTCTTAAAGACCTTCGCCATCGGCTGGCAAGACACTCCCCTCCAGCGGCGCTACCTCCGGCTGGCCGAGACGGTGATGGTGATCCTGGTCCTCCCTGTTGCCGTGGCCATGCGCACAGTGACGGCCTGGCTCTTCGCAACGACCCTGCGAGACCCCTGGGATAACCCGTTGTTCGGCATTTACTTTTTGGGAAGCGCCATCTTCTCCGGGGTGGGTATCATCATCATCCTCATCGCTCTCCTCAGAAAGGTGTATAAGCTGGAGAACTTCATTACCCGTAAGCACTTCCTCTACCTGGGGTATTTGCTGGCAGCCCTGGCGGGGGTCATGTTCTATTTCAATGTCAGCGAGTACATCACCCAGAGCTACAAGCTCCAGGCTGAGTCGTCCAGCTTCCTGCGGGAGCTGTTCAGCGGGCCCATGGCTCCCCTCTATTGGGCCTATTTCTGGGGAGGTATTGTAGCGCCCATTGCCATTGTGCTGCTGCCCTGGACAAGGACCATCGCAGGCATCGTGGTGGCAGCGGCGCTGGCGAATGCAGCGATGTTTATTGAGCGCTACCAGATCGTCGTGGGAGGACTGAAATTGCCCCTGAATCCCTACGAGGTCGCCAGCTATTCGCCAACGTGGGTGGAGTGGTCCCTGCTGGCCGCAGGGGCTGCGGCGTTCATGCTCATCGTGGCGGCGATCCTGAAGCTCGTCCCAGCCCTGGCCATCACCGACATGCTGGCAGAGAACGAAACGGGAGGTGAGCCAGGCTCATCTCTCTCCGCCTTAGGAGAGGAGCCTGGGACACCACCCTCAAGAGGAGGAAAGTAATGGACCTGAAGTTGCGCCTCGCCGTAGTAATTCTTCCCGTCCTGGCAATCTTTTTGGCCGCCGTCCCTGTGGCCGGCCAGATGAAAACGCCCGAATTGCTTCTGGCCATGGATCCGGTGGCAACCTCAGGGAAAGAGGTGGTGATAGAAGCCTACCTCCGGGACGTGCAGGGCAAGCCAGTGGCGGGGGAAGTGGTGACGTTCTTCGTGGATGGTGAGTTCCTGAATATTGCGGGAAGCATAAGGCTGGGGAGCGTCACCACTGACGACGATGGGCGGGCGCGCCTTCTGCACGTTTTCCCGCAGGAAGGCGAGCGCACCCTGACGGCGCGGTTTGATGGGAACGGTACCTTTGGCGCGGTGGAGACCTCCAACGGAATGTTCCTGAAGTCCGGTGGACAACTCTATGAGGAGGCTTCCCCCTACCGAATGCCGGGCACCAACATTGCTATCGTGGTGGGCGTGCTCAGCACAACGTGGATTATCCTGGCAGCGGTCACGGCGCTTCTGTGTCTGGTTGGCCGCGCCGGGATCAGAGAAGAACGCCTCATTGAGGCGCGACGCCTCAGGGTCCGTGAAGGAGGTGTTCCAGCATGAAAGGGCATCTCATTCTCCCCGTTGGGTTACTGGGGGCGGTCCTCGCCCTTGGGGCATCCCTGGTCGTTGTGGTTACTTTGCGGCCATGGGCAAGCGCGGATGAAGGCTACAACACTCACCTGAACTTCCGGGGAGAGGTGCCCAGTGATTACGGCCGCACCTCTTTGACCTGGCTAAGCACGCAAGGCAACGCACCCATGGGATGGGCCTTGAGCAGCAAAACCCCCAAGGATGTGGACAAGGGGTACGCGCTCTATGTCGCTGCCGGCTGCGCCAGTTGTCACGGGTTCAAGGGCGAGGGAGGCGTGCTGGGCCATGACCTGCTGGATGTGACGAAGGCCAAGATAGGCAAGGAGACACGCAGAGGGCCTGCGGGAATGCCAGCCTATCCCGAATCAGACCTCGCGATCGAGCAACTGGCTCTGATCACCGAGTACCTGCTTGGGCTTCAGGAGGCTGCGCCTTCCCCAGACTCGGGAGTGTTGCCAGCGATTACTCCTACACCGACGACGCCAGCGGGTGTGGCTCCCCTCACCCCTACGCCGACCCGAGAGGCGGCCATGCTGGCCACTCCCACGCCGGCGCCCAGTCCGGAGGCAACATCCACCCCTGTGGCTACGCCCTCCTTGACGGGGACGGCCACTGCATTGCCTACCCCCAGCCTGGCCGTACCTGGGCCTGGCGCGCTGGTGTGCCCGCCTGCTCCCGCCCCCACCTCTCCACCATCAGGCCATCTCTGCTTGGAGGCGAGGAGAGCAGCCATTACCGTGGACGGCAAGACGACGGACTGGGCAGCCATTGAAAGGACAGGAGTGACGCTGGCGCAGGTCAAGCCCATCCCGAGCCTCAAGATGGGGAAGCTGGCGCCCATCGTCGTGGACCTCAAGGTGGCAGTGGACTCCCAGAAGGTGTATGTCCTGGTAGAGGTTCCCGACGACTACGACTGGGTACGCACCGATCCATACCTCTCGGGGAAGGTCTCCGTTATGTTCCGGATTGACGACCCTGCCGCGCCTCACATGGGAACCACTGAGGAGGAACAGAAGAAGAGCCTGGGCATGGTAGATATGTGGCACTGGACGCCGGCCTGCGGCCCGGGAGAGGTGGCTGGCGGCGGCGGGGTACCCGGAGGCAAGGACCCCAAGTGCAGCTTGAACGACGAGTGGTCAACCACTCCAACGATACACAAGACTGACAATACGCCCCAGGCAGAGAACAGCCTGGCGGGGGCGTGGGAGCACACCGGCCGCGCAGGAGGACCAGGGGCTTCGGGCACATGGGTCTTTGAGATGTCCCGCCCCCTGGCTACCGGGGACCCCCAGGACGTTCAACTGAAGCTGAGAGGCAAGGCCTACGTCGCCCTGGCCTATTGGGACCCCGATGAGACCCCCGATGGTTGGACCGAGGTGGGCCATCTCCAGAGCGCCACGCCGCACGATTGGGTTGAAGTCCTCCTGCCGGTGTGACACCCACTACCAACAGACGGAGCACAAAGATTCCTGCCAGACCGGCGGAGTGGGCAGAGAATGGAGGAGGGCCTATGGCATGGCGTCAGCATGCCGCCTTCCTGGCGGGCGCCCCGGTAGCGGCCCTGGCCAGGCTGCGGCAGGGTTGCTACCGTATGCTAAGCCAAAGCTTGCTCTATCCCCAAGAGGAGCGATTGCAGGGCCTAGTTACCGCAGTCGGCGACGTTGCCCGGCGGGGGCGTCGTGGCCGTTTGGCCAGCCACTACCCTGGCATGACGGAACTCCTTCAGGCTGTACAGACCTTGACCTCCCAGGAGGCAGCCGCACTCCAGTCCCAGTACACCCGCGTCTTCCTCTCTGACCAAGTTGGGTGCAAATGCCCCCTTCACGAGTCGGCGTACGCTGGCGAAGACCCGCTGGACCAAGGGGGGCTCTTGAGCCAACTGGCAAAGGAGTACGCCCAGGCGGGAGTGGCCCCTCTGCCGTATGTTGGCGAGTCCGGAGACCACGTCGCAGTGGAGCTGGGGTTCATGGTCTACCTGTGCAGCATGGAGGCCGAAGCGTGGGAGCAAGAAGACCTGGCGTCGGGGATGCAGACCCTGCAACAGGAAAGCAGCTTTCTGGAGCGCCACCTGATAGGGTATCTCGCTGAGGTTGAGAGGAACGTGGAGCGCGCTATCTCCTGGGGCCGGTACCGTCGCGTTATTGAGACGGCAGCGGCCTTTGTAGCCCATGATCAAGACTTGCTGAAGGAGATGGTGCTGCGATTTCAGCCATACCTGCAGGACAGAGATGGCGCCTTGGGGCATCGCAGGCGACGACTGTGAGGCCAGGGCCGACGGCCCTGGTGACAGGAAAGATAGGTACCAATTGGTGTGATGCGGCAGAGCCGCATCACACCAATCCTTGAGATCGTTGTCCCCCCACCCCCTCATTTTCCGCTACCCCGTGGCAGGCACGCTTGGGCGCGCAGCGGCGCTTCGCCCCTCGGCCACCCCTTCCTCCGTCAGCCTGTTCCCCATACACACCGCCTCCCTGTCGGCTGCTCGCCGACCGAGGGAGTGCCGCCCGTGAACAGGCGGCAGTGACGAAGAAGAACGACGGGCTGCGTCAATTCCAAAGCAGAAATAGCCTCAATCCGTAGCTATTGACAGTCCTCCCTGGTCAATGGTATAAAGTGGCTCTACGTAGCAAGTAGGGAGAGGGGCATGTCCACAAACCCGCCTGGTAGCAGTGCCTTGGGGGATTTGCGGGTGCTTGACCTCACATCATTCGTTGCTGGCCCCTACTGTACCAAGCTCCTTGCTGACTTCGGCGCCAAGGTTATCAAAGTAGAGCCGCCGGCTGGCGACGTGGCCCGAAGGTATGGCCCCTTTCTGAACGACGAGCCTCACCCCGAGGGGTCTCTTCTGTTCCTTTACCTGAACAGCAACAAGAGTTCCATCACTCTCAATCTGGACACCGCCTTCGGACAGGGCGTCGTGAAGCAACTGGCGGCCCTGTGCGACGTGGTAGTGGAAGACTTTCGCCCGGGCACCCTGAATAATGCAGGGATAGGCTATGAAGCCCTGGCATCCATAAACTCCAAACTGGTGATGGTGTCTATCACCCCCTTCGGGCAGGACGGCCCCTATAAGGACTACCTGGGGGCTGAGATCGTGGAGTTTGCCCTGGGCGGCTTCATGTACACCTACGGTGAGTTTGACCGGGAGCCTGTCAAACACGGCGGGCACCAGGTCCAGTACAACGCGGGAGCAAACGCTGCTTCGGCAGGGCTGGTGGCCCTGAGGCACCAGAGAATCAGCGGCGAGGGCCAGCACGTTGACATCTCTGCCATAGAATGCCAGGCGTCCATGCTGCGGGATACCACGTCGCTGTACACCTACATGGGCGCCATCCGCCGAAGGGCGGTTAAGGTTGCCAACAGGGATGGCCGTGGGTCAACCTCCGAAGGCCAGGGCTCCTTCACCGCCGCCAAAGATGGGTATTTCGTTGGCGGTCAGGAGGGCATTCCCCGGCGGGCGCTCACAGACGAGGAGTGGACTGACTTCGTAAACTTCCTGGGCATGGAGGAGCTGCGGCAGTTTGACACCGAGCAGAAACGGCAGGAACATGCGGCAGAGGTGAGGAACTTGCTGGTGAAGGCGTACGGACAGAAAGACAAGTACGAGCTGGTGGAGGCGGCCCAGAGCCATCACCTCATGTTCGGCCCTGTGGAAACCATAGCCGACCTGACCACCAATCCCCAGCTCGCTGCCCGTGAGTATTTTGTTCCCATAGACCATCCCCACATCGGTCACGTCATGTTCCCGGGGGCGCCCTTCCGTTTGACCGCCACCCCGTGGGCCCTGCGGAGCACGGCCCCTGCCCTGGGAGCGAATAACCGGGACGTGTACGTTGATCTGCTTGGCTACTCGCCGGAAGACCTGATTCGCCTCAAAGGCCAGGGCACCATTTAACCCCCAGACCGTTGGAGTTGGCAATGGACACAGCTTCCCTTCCCATGGCAGGCGTACGGATCCTTGAGTTTGGACAGCTCTTGGCAGTGCCGCACGCGGCGAAATTGCTGTGTGATATGGGGGCCGAGGTCATCAAGATTGAATCGGTCGGGCGACTGAATGCTCACCGGACCAGCAGCTTCTTCCGCAATACGAGCGAGGGCGAGTACTGGAACCATGCGGCGAACTACAACGATCAGAACCGGAGCAAGCTGGAGATCACCCTGGACATGAAGGCCCCCGAGGGCATCGCCATCGCCAAGGAGCTGGTCAAGATCAGCGACATCCTCTGTGAAAACTTTTCGGCAAGAGTCATGGAGAACTTCAGCCTGGACTACGAAGCGGCCAGGGCGTTGAGGCCAGACATCATCATGCTCTCCTCCAACGGCTACGGCCACACGGGCCCCTGGGCGGAGTACGTGGCGGCAGGCCATACCACGGAATCGGCGTCGGGCCTGATCTGGATGTCGGGATACCCCGATTTGCTTCCCAGGCTGCCAAGCATTCCCTACACCGACTACGCGGGGGCAATGCACGGAGCCTTTGCCATGATGGCGGCGCTCCACTATAGGGACCTCACCGGCCAGGGGCAATGGATTGACCTGGCCCAATCCGAAACCGGCACGGCGATGATCGGAGAGGCCGTGCTGGACTACATAGTGAACGGTCATCAGCAAGGTCGCATGGGAAACCGCGACCAGTGGAAGGCCCCCCACGGCTGCTACCCCTGCCTGGGAGAAGACGAATGGGTTGTTATCGCCGTCTCCTCGGACGAGGAATGGGACTCCCTCTGCCGGGCGATGGGCAGCCCCGAATGGTGCAACGACCCCAAGTTCGCCGACCAGCTCTCCCGGTACAAGCACCAGGATGAGTTGGACGGCCATATCCGTGCCTGGACCGCCCAAAGGGACCACTATGCCGCCATGCATCGCCTGCAAAGGGCCGGCGTGCCCGCGGGCGCAGTCCTGAACAACAAAGAGCTGCTGCTGGACCCCCAATACAGGGCAAGGGGGTTCTACCAGAGCGTTGAGCATCCCGAAGAGACGGGACTGGGCACAATGCCCTATCCAGGTCCCCCATGGAAGTTCACGCGAACGCCTGGCTCCGTGCGCAGGGCTGCGCCCACCCTGGGACAGGACAACGAGCTGATCCTGGGCACCTATCTGGGTCTGTCCCAAAGGGAAATAGCGGCTCTGGAGGCTAAGAAAATCATTGGCAAGGCGCCGCTTCAGCCCAGCCGTCCCAATGTGGTGCCCCTGGAGGAGCAGAAGCGGCGCGGCACCATCACCGACTATGAAGAGAGCCCATTGAACATCCTCCGAGCGTAGCGATAGAGGGGCCTTCCCATGCGAACCTACGTGATAAAGCGTCTCCTGCTGATGTTTCCAACGATTTTTGGGGTGGCCCTCATCACCTTTATGTTGCTGCGCCTTGTACCGGGAGATGTCCTTTTCCTGAGGATGCAGGAGGCGGCCTATTTCTCCAAGGCTGACCTGGACGCGCTCCGGGTGTCCATGGGGCTGGACAAACCCGTCATCGTCCAGTTCTTTATGTGGCTTGGCGACCTGTTCAGAGGCGACCTGGGCTACTCCTACTACACCGATGGGGCGGTGTTGCCGGAGCTGATGCGACGCCTGCCCCTCACCATAGAGCTGGCGCTGCTGACCATCGTGCTGTCGGTGTCCCTGTCCCTGGTTATTGGAGTGTTAGCGGCCATACGCCAAGATACGATCCTGGACTACACTATCCGCTCGTTCTCCATCCTGGGTCTTGCCATGCCCGTCTTCTGGGTTGGGATAATGGTGGTTATCATAGCCGCAAACGTCTTTGGGTGGAGTCCTCCTATCTTCTACAAAGCGCCCTGGGAGGACCCTGTAGCAAACCTGCAAAAGCTCATCCTGCCCGCCCTGGTCCTGGCCTGGTCCAGCTCTGCGGGGGAGGCAAGGCTGGTACGTTCCTCGGTGTTGGAGGTGCTGCGGCAGGACTATGTCCGAACGGCCTATGCCAAGGGGTTGAGCGAGCGGATGGTGCTCATGCGCCATGTGCTGAAGAACTCCTTGATACCGGCTGTGACCGCCTATGGCGGGAGGTTTGGCGCTCTCCTGGGTGGAACAGTGGTCATGGAGATCGTGTTTTCCCTGCCTGGCGCTGGACGGTTGACGGTGCAGTCGGTGCAGGCCAGGGATTACCCCCAGGTGCAGGCAAGCATCCTGTTCATCGCCATGATCTACGTGTCTGTGAACCTGGCTGTTGACCTGCTATACGGCTGGCTTGACCCACGAATCCGGTACCAATAGAAGGCGACGCCATGATGCAGAGGACAGGATATGAGGGGACACTGGCCGCAAGGTTGGGTGGGACGCTGCTCCGGCGGAGCTCTACCACCATTTGGCATTTCTCCAAAGGGAAGCCCCTGGGCGCCTTTGGCGCTGCCGTTTTCCTCATCATAGTCTTTGCAGCAGTGTTCGCAACGTGGGTTGCTCCCTACGATCCCTATGCGATAACCCCGAAGCTGTCCATGGCAACGCCATCGCTCCAGCACTGGCTGGGGAACGACCTCCTGGGAAGGGACATGTTGAGCCGGATCATCCACGGGGGCAGGTACTCCCTGGTAGCGGCGACCCTGGCGGTCTCCATAGGCATCACCGCTGGTTCCCTCCTTGGGATTACCAGCGCCTGGTTTGGGGGCAAGGTGGACCTGTTCTTCCAACGGGTCGTGGACAGCATGCAGGCGATCCCTGGCATCCTCCTGGCTATAGGCATCGTCTCGGTGTTGGGCCCTGACATACGGAACGTGGCTATTGCCATAGGCATAAGCAGCATAGCTCGGGATGTCCGCATCACCCGTAGCGCCGCCCTCAGTATCAAGGAGAACACCTACGTGGACGCCGCCGTTGCCATTGGGTCAAGCACCCGGCGCATCATGTTCCGGCACATCCTGCCCAACGTTCTGCCCGTGATCATTGTCGTCATAACCATATCCTTCGGGGGCGCCATCCTGGCGGAGACTTCCCTCAGCTTCCTGGGTGTGGGGATTCAGCCCCCCCTGCCTTCCTGGGGGGCCATGCTCAGCGGCAATGCCGCGGGGTTCTTCCAGGTAGCGCCTCACCTGGCCATAGCCCCAGGAATCGCTATTACCGCCGTGGTGTTTTGCGTCAACGTGTTTGGCGACGCCCTACGCGACGTCCTGGACCCACGGCTGCGGGGAAGCCAGAGAAGGTAATTATCCTTTTTGGTTAGCTCACCCTGAGGTTTCCTGAAGGAGGCCAGCATGTCCAAGGTGGGGTTCCCGATACTGGTTCTAGGTCTGGTGCTTTTACTGGCCATAAGCTGCGGCGGCGGCGCGGAGCCCACTCCAGCGCCAGCAGTGGCCCCTACTGCCACCTCGGCGCCAGCGCCAGCGCCGACGACAGCCGCTCCCACGGCGACTACAGCGCCCGCTCCTGGGAGCACCCCTACGAGGGTCGTGGCAACGCCAACTCCTACCGCCACTCCCATTCCTGTAGTGAAAGAGGTGCGAGGCGGTGTGCTCCGGCTGAGTCAATCGTACCCCCCGACCCACTTTGACTGCGCCCAGGAGTTCCTGTCATCCTGCCGGCAGGTGTGGGGCTACATGTCTGACGGGCTGGTAGGGCTGGACACCCGGCCCGGCGTGGCTAAGGTTGATGAGGCCGTCCTGGACGCCAGTTTTGGTCTGGCAGAGTCCTGGGAGCTATTGGATGGCGGAAAGACCTATATCTTCCGCCTGCGCAAGGGAGTGAAGTGGCAGAACGTAGCGCCCATGAACGGGCGGGAGTTTGTGGCCGACGACGTCGTCTGGAACTACCAGCGGAGGAAGGGCCCGCGGGCTGGCTGGCAGCTCATCGGGCACTTTGACTCCATGACCTCCGT
Source organism: Chloroflexota bacterium (assembly GCA_016210375.1). Taxonomy (GTDB): domain Bacteria; phylum Chloroflexota; class Dehalococcoidia; order Lucifugimonadales; family JACPCL1; genus JACPCL1. The sequence continues at coordinate 14,301 of JACQUH010000302.1, read as the reverse complement.
AAAGGCCATAGACAAGTACACGGTGGAGATCAAGCTAGAGGCCCCCCTGGCTCCCTTCCTCACCTACCTGGGGTGGGTAGGGAACTTCATGAACCCCAAGGAGGCTGCCCTGCTGGAGGACCCCTCTACGGAGTGGGGGAGCCACAAGCGCAAGGAGTCTGCCATTGGGGTTGGGCCCTTCGTTCTCAAGGAGTTTGTCCGGGACGGGCATATGATCTGGGAAAGGCACCCTGGCTACTGGAACCCGAAGTATCCTTACCTGGACCGGATAGAGCGCCCCATCATCATAGACGGGCAAACGAGGATAGCCGCCTTCAAGACCAGGCAACTGGACATCATGGACTACACCAATGTTCAGGCGGCCCAGTCCCGCGCCCTGGTTAAGGAGCTGACGCCCCTGGGCGCCCTCACGAGCGGCGTCGCCCAGTCCGTTGGCTGGCACTGGTTGGCCCCCAACTCGGCGGTGAAACCCTTTGACGACAAGCGGGTGCGCCAGGCCTTCCGGCTGATCATGGACCGGCGCGATTTCAACCAAACGGAGTACCAGGGGACGGGTGAGCTGTGGAAGCCCTTGCCCAATGGGTTTGGCCACTGGTCTTACCCGCAGCCTGAGAAACTCTTCGGCTGGGAGGTAGATGACGCCACGGTGGCAAAGAACCGCGAGAAGGCGAAAGCGCTGCTCGCCGCCGCTGGTCTCACCGGGCCACAGAAGTTTGAGTTCATGATCAATGCTCGGTACACGGCGAACCAGAACCAGGTACAGGTCTATCAGCAGCAGTTCAGGGCCCTTGGCATTGAGCTGGTGATGAAGATCGTGGAAACCGCCGTCTGGTTTGAAAGGGTCGGGACCCACGACTTTGTCCTGTCCGCCGGCACCTCTTCCGTGGGCGGCGCTGGCGTGGACCCGGACGAATACCTGAGCAACTGGTGGCTGATCGGGGCTGGGCGCAACTACGGCAACTGGGGCGATCAGCACTCGGACGAGCTGATTCGCGCCGCACGTTGGGAGTCCGATACGAAGAAACGGGAGGCGTTGCTCTGGGAGTGGCAGGAGTACGTGGCCGAGCAGGCCTGGGCATGGCCCCAGGTCGGTTCTGAGTCTACGCCGCAACTGTTCTGGCCCTGGGTGAATGGCTACCAGGCTCACTCTCTCCAGCAGAATGACTACACCTTCCGGCACACCTGGATAGACCCCAAACTGAGGAAGTAGGTGTGGCGCGCCGTCGCGCGCCCCCAAGGGGGCTTCTGTCAACCCATCGCAAGGGAGCATACGAGGCGGCCAAGTCACAACTGTCGCCGTTGGTCTGGTGTGACGTGTGTGGCTGGCTGCATGATGCCAATGACAATCGCTGAAAGGGGATGGTCTCATGCCGGATGTAAGCTATAGACGGGAGGAGCGCATCGCCTACATAGGCCTCCAGGCCGCGAGCCGGGGCAACGCCTTCAACCCGGCCATGCGCCGGGAGCTGAACCAGGCCCTGCTCCAGTATCAAGGCGACAAGGAGGCATGGATGGCGGTGGTGTATGGGGACGGCGCCAACTTCTGCGTGGGCAGCGCCGACAGGGCCCCGGCCTCCAAGCGGGAGGCCCGGGAACGAGGACGGCTGTGGGCGGGAGGCTATGTGGAGACATGGAAACCCCTTATCGCTGCCGTGCAGGGCCAGTGCAAGGGGGAAGGGCTGGCGCTAGCCCTGTCGTGCGACCTGCGCGTCGCCACGGAGAACGCCAGCTTTGAGGCTGATTTCGGCGGGCCGGAGGGAGCGCCCAACGTCGTGCCTTCCTGGCTCGTGGCCCTCTTGGGCCTCTCGGAAGCGATAGAGCTGCTCTGGCTCCGCAAGGCCCTGGATGTATGGCAGGCGCACAAGCTCGGCGTGGTGAACCGCGTGGTGGTCCAGGGCCAGCCCGACGAATCGGAGCTGTTCAGCGGGACCATTCGCTTCCCCATGGTAGCCATGAAGCCCACGGTGGCCGTATCGGACGGCAAGGCCGTTACGGGGGGTGCGCGCTATGCCAGAGAGCTGCTGCTGTACGCCCCGGTAACCCGCAACTTCCAGAAAGAGACGGCCTACCGGTCCATCGGCGTACCCTTCCTGTACGCCCAGAGCCTGGAGGTGGGCCCCAACCCCTACGGCAGCGCGGACCGCATAGAGGGGAACCGTTCCTTTGCAGAAAACCGCCGTCCAGTCTGGCAAAACCGGTAGCTTGACGTTCACTATCCAGGAGGTAAGCAATGGTAGTAGAGACCGCCCCGGCACCTGTCCTCCTGCGGAGGCGGGAGGGAGCTATTCTCATCGCCACCATGAACCGCCCAGAGCGCATGAATGCCCTGGGAGGGGGCTTGGGTGAAGCCCTGAACGAAATGTGGCTGGACTTCAAGGATGACCCAGAGCTGCGGGTGGCCATCCTCACCGGCGCCGGAGAAAGGGCCTTCTCCGCCGGCGCCGACCTGCGCGCCAATGATGCCCGCGCCCGGCAAATGGGCGCCCAGTCGGCCCAGGAGTTCCTGGACGCCGACCGCGCCAGAGGCGTCCGGCCCTCGTTCAATGGGAACAACTTTGGCCTTTGGAAGCCGGTGATCGCCGCCATCAACGGATGGTGCCTCGCCGGGGGATGCGAGATGTCCATGGGGTGCGACCTGCGCATCATGGAGGAGCAGGCCCAGCTAGGCCTGCCGGAGGTGAAGCGGGGCATGGGGGCCAAGCAGACCACCCATAAGCTGTACTTCCTTACGACGTTGCCCATGGGCCTGGACATTGACTGGACGGGAGACCCCATCACAGCGCAACAGGCCTTTGACCTGGGCCTGGTGAACGAGGTTGTGCCCAAAGGGCAGAGCGTGCGGCGGGCCATGGAGATTGCCGAGCAGATTTGCCGCTTCCCCAACTCTTACCTTCAGTACCAGAAGCTGCGGCTGTTCCAGAGCATTGGCGTGCCGGTGGACTACGCCCTGGCATTGGAGCAGCGGGCCCAACCCCACCAGAGCGGGGAGTACCGGGCCGGGCTGGAAGCCAGCCTGAGGAGCCGGCTCCCGGGCACGTAAGGGAAAGCCTTGCCTCACCAGCGCCAAGCAGCCAGGAGATGACTATGCCTTCAGTAACAACGAGACGGGATGGCAGGGTGTTTATCGTAGAGCTGGCAAGGCCAGCACAGCACAACGCGCTGAGCCGGGGTCTCCAGCGAGAGTTGGTTGCCGCGTGGGAGGAGTACGAGAACACTGACGACGCCTGGGTGGCGGTGCTGACGGGCCAGGGTGGGGCCTTCTCCGTGGGGCACGACGTGCAGGAGCTGGCCCATGGCCAGGGAGAAGATGCATCGCCCCTGGCGGAGCGCGGGCTTTTACCCCTGGAGCTGAGCAAAGCGGTGGTCGCCGCCGTAGAGGGGCCATGCTACGGACTGGGGTTTGAGTTGGCCCTCGCCTGCGACCTGCGGATCGCTGGGGAGGGAGCAATGTTTGGCTTCCCCGACCAGAACCTGTACGTGGGGTACAAGGTGGCCACGGTCCTGTTACCCCGAATGACCAACCTGGGCGTGAGCCTTGACCTGCTTTTCACGGGTAAGGTAATGGACGCCCGGCGGGCTGAGCAGGTGCGCCTGGTGAGTGAGCTGGTGCCTGCGGGACAGGCGCTGGCGCGGGCTGTAGAGGCCGCCAAGGGGATGGCCCAGCGTTTCGGCTCCGCGGAGGCCTTTCAGAAGCGGCGGATATGGGGCCTGTCCGGCGTCCCCCTGCCTACGGCGCAGGGGCTGGTGCGTTCTGCATAGAACTAGCAGGGCTGGATGGGGCGGCATAACCACTGCCAAGCCACGGGCTACCGATCGCTGGGCAGGCGTTGGGATCCAACGCCTGCCCAGCGATTAGCTGAAGCGACAGGTGTGTCCCGCCGAAAGCATAACGTGGCTGTGTCCCTCCTCTGCATCGTCGTAGCAGGGCGTTCAAGGGTTCCGTAGGGCGCTGACCAAGGGGTGGCAAACTGAAAGCCAGCCCTGTTTTCATGTCCGGGCGGTGAGTCGTTTCCTGGCGATGCCAGAGTTCTCCAGCGAACCAGCAAATCCGAGCTCCCATTGAGATTGCAACATGTCCGACAGGGCCCTTTCGTCCACCAAGGTCCTTGATCTCACCCACCATATCAGCGGGCCATACGCCACCAAGATGCTGGCGGACATGGGGGCCGACGTCATTAAGGTGGAACGGCCAGGCAGTGGTGACCCATGCCGAGCCCTTGGCCCTTTCCTGGGGGATGACCCCCATCCCGACAAGAGTCTCCCCTTCCTCTACCTGAACACCAGCAAGCGTGGCATTACCTTAAACCTGAAGAGCTCGGACGGGCAGAGCGTGTTGCGGGAGCTGGTGAAGTGGGCCGACCTGGTGATGGTGAACTTTGCACCGGCCACCCTGGAGACCCTGGGGCTTACCTATGATTCGCTCAAGACTATCAACCCCAACCTCGTTATGGTCGCCATCACGAACTTCGGCCTGGTAGGGCCGTACCGGGACTACAAAGCATCGGACCTCGTAGAATATGCCTTGAGCGGCCTCATGTATATCTTCGGCTCCTACGACCGAGAGCCGATTGCCCATGCGCTGCACCAGGCCCAGTTCCGCGCGGGTACCGTGGCAGCAGGCGCCTCTCTTATCGCCCTCTACGGGGCGAAGATAGGCGGCCAGAAGAGTACTGGAAACCTGGTGGACGTTTCCATCATGGAAGTGATGGCCGCCGCCCTCCGCGACACCTTCTCCCAGTACACCTACCAGGGCATTGTGCGACGGCGAAGTCCACGCTTCGGTATGGTCCTGGGGCGCTCGGTTTCAACGTCCGATGGCTACCTCATCCCCACAATGATTGGCGCTGGCACCGACTGGGAGATTTTCGCCGAATTCCTCGGTGCGCCCGAGTTGAAGGACGAGAGGTTTGCCACCCAGGAGGATCGTATCCGCAACGCCCGGGAGCTGGACGAGGTGCTGAGGCGGCGTTTCGCGGAGCACCGGAAGCTTGAGCTCTTCCACCTCGCCCACGCCTGGCGCTTCCACTTTGGGGTCGTGCTGACGCCCCGCGAGGTGACCGAGAGCGACCAGCTTGATCACCGCGGCTTTTTTGTAGAGGTGGAGCACCCCGTGGCGGGCCGCCTGCAATACCCCGGGGCCAGCGCCATTTACAGTGAGACTCCCTGGCAAACCAGCCGTCCGGCCCCTGCTTTGGGCCAGCATAACAGCGAAGTTCTCGGGGGCATGTTGGGTTACTCCAAAGACGACCTGGTCCTGCTCAGAAGGGCTGGGGCTATCTGAACCACAGGAGGGGATAGTCGCCGATTTCCAGGGAGAACCCGGAGAAGCGAAGGAAGCGGCTGAGAGACTATCTTCACGAGGATTATCAGGATTCGGAGTGTGCATCATGCCACTGCCACTGGAAGGCGTCAGAGTTATTGAGATGGGCCAGTTGTTGGCTGTCCCCTATCTTTGCAAGCTCATGGCAGACATGGGTGCGGAGATCGTGCGATTTGAGTCGCTCACCCGCCTGGACCCACACCGCACTTCGGTCTTTTACGAAAACGTGGCAGAGGAGGATTTCTACAATAAGGCTGCCAACTTCCACGACCAGAACCGCAACAAGCTCGGCTTTACCCTTGACCTGGACGCCAAGGGCGGCCAGCGGTTGTTCCAGGCGTTGGTGGCGATAAGCGATGTTTTCTGCGAGAACTTCACTCCCCGCGTCATGAACAACTTCAAGATGGAGTACGACGACCTCCGAAAGATACGCCCGGACATTATCATGCTTTCTTCCACTGGCTATGGCTACTCCGGCCCCTGGGGCAACTACGGCGCCGTGGGCCCCACCGTGGAGGCATCCTCTGGCCTCATACACGTCTCTGGGTACCAGAATGCACCCCCTGTCTTGGCTGAGATCCCCTATACCGACTTTGTAGGCGCAGAACACGGGCTCTTCGCAGTGATGTCTGCGCTGCTCTACCGAGCCCGCACGGGCAAAGGGCAATTCATAGACCTGTCCCAACAGGCCTCCCAGGTAGCCATCGCGCCAGAGCCCGTGCTGGACTACCTGGCCAACGGCCGAGAGACGCCCAGCGGCGGTTCCCAGGACCACTCCACCATGGCCCCCTACGGCATCTTCCCCTGCCACGCTGAAAAGGAGGAGGGTCTGGTGGGGGAAGTGGACAGGTGGATCGCTATCTCCATCAGTACCAACGAGGAGTGGCTGGGCTTGTGCCGGGCCATGGGGAACCCTGCCTGGGCTACGGCCAGCGCGTACAGCGATGAGCTATCCCGCTGGCGCCACCGCCAGGAGCTGAATCGGCGGATTGCCGAATGGACACAAGCTCAGGAAGCCATGCCTCTTATGGAGCGACTGCAGGCCGAGGGCGTTGCAGCGGGCGTCGCTCTCACTAACAAAGATGTTCTCTTCAACAAGCACCTGAGGGAGCGCGGATTCTTCCGGGTGATCCACCACCAGGATGTCACCCGGATGCCCCCTATCCCCTACGCCGGCCTGCCCTGGCGCTTCCCAGAAGCTCCCCTACCGCCGGACCGCGTGGCCGCCACCCTGGGCGAGCACAACCGGTACGTCATCGCCGAGATGCTGGGGTGGCCAGAGAGCGAGCTAAAGACTCTGGAGAAGGAAGGCGCCATCGGCTGGAAACCCATCTCCTACCCACGCCCGCGCCCCGTTGGGGTGGACGTCTTGCTGGCCCAGAGTCGCATCGCTGGCTATGACCTCAGCTACAAAGAGCGGATCGCCAGAGAATACGGCCTGTGACCTGGGCCACTCCTTCGCTTCCCCGTTCGCTGCGCTCAGGGCTTCGACTTACTCAAGAGCTTGCCCTGAGCGCAGAGAAGGGATAGGCTCTTCCCCCAGGGGAAGGGGGAGAAGATAGGTTTGAATGGGTGTGATGCGGCAGAGCCGCATCACACCCATTCCTCAAATCATCGTCCCCCTCTCCTCCCAGGAGAGAGCCTGTCCTTGAGTGAGCCGAAGCCCTGAGCGAAGCGAATGGGGAAGCGAAGGAGGGATCACAGGGGGAGAGGTTGGGCCTCATTGGCATCATAACTGTTCAATGACCATAAGTCGGGGGTTAGGTGAACTCCAAACCTGGCACTTTGGTGCCAGGGGACCATGCGACACCTGGAAAGCAAACGGAACCAACAGGAACAAGGCCTGGGTTCAGAGACATCCAGGGCGCAGCCCAGGGATGGCAGGGTCAGGCCACAGCAAGCTGGGCCTTGGCCCGAGATGCGAGCTCGGCGAAGGCAGCAGGGTCCCTGACCGCCAGGTCTGCCAGTACCTTGCGGTCTATCTCTATGTGGGCCAGCTTGAGCCCCCGGACGAAGGTGCTGTAGCTGAGGTCGTGCTGGCGCACGGCGGAGCCGATGCGTACTATCCAGAGTCGGCGGAAGTCCCCTTTGCGGTCCCTCCGGTGGACGTAGGAGTAGGCCATGGCGGCCTTCAGGGAGTCCTTGGCCCGCTTGTACAGGCGGTGCCGGACGCTGTAGTGCCCCTTGGTAAGGGAGAGCACCTCGGCGTGCCGTCGGTGCTTGGTGACGCCTCGTTTAATTCTGGCCACGAGAACTCCTTCTGGTAGGGGGATAGAGTCGCTCCAGGGGAAACCCTGGGCTACCCGTAGGGGAGCAGCCGACGGACCTTGGACGTGTCGGACCGGGCTACCGATACGGTATCGTCAAACATGCGGCGCGTACGCTTGGCCTTATTGCGGCGCAAGTGACTGCTCATGCGCTTCATGCGCAGGATCTTGCCTGCGCCGGAGAGCTTGAAGCGCGCTTGGGCGCCCTTATGAGTCTTGATCTTGGGCATGGTTTCCCTTGTGCCTGGCTCAGGCGCTGGCCTGGCTAGGCTGCTTGTCTTCGGAGGGCGTAGGCGCAGGCGCTGATGGGCTGGTCCCTTTGCGGAGGCCCGGCGCCAGGATGATGCTCAACATCCGGCCCTCCATAGAAGGGGCCCGCTCCAGTTTGGCCTCTTCCTGGACGCTTTCTGCTACCTTGCGTAAAAGGCTCACACCCAACTCCGGGTGGGTGATGGCCCGTCCGCGGAACTGCACCGAGACCTTCACCTTGCTGCCCTCGGCCAGGAGCTTCTGGATGGTGCGAGTCTTGGCCTCTACATCGTGGGCCCCAGTGGTGGGCCGAAAGCGCACCTCGCGGAGGTCCGTGGACTTTTGGCCTTTGCGGGACTCCCGCTCCTTCTTGGTCTGGGCGTATTTGAACTTACCGTAGTCCAGCAAACGACATACCGGCGGCTCGGCGTTGGGGGCAACCTCTACCAGGTCGGTATCCCGTTCCTGGGCCAGGTTCAGAGCCTCTCGCAGGCTCATGACGCCCACCTGCTCGCCCTCCTCAGTAATGACGCGGACCACAGCCGCTCTTATACGCTGGTTAATCCGGTACTCTCTAGCTATGCTGAACTCCCCCTCATGGTCAATGTGGCATGGAATGTACGAGGAAATATATCATAGAGCGGGGGGGGAGTAAAGAAGGGGGTGACGGGAGAGTGATCGTTGTATCTCTCGTTGTGGAAGCGGGGTTCCCTTTGCAAGGGGCAGGGGTCTGCTACAATAGTGGGTACGTCTAGCGGCTCAGGGGTGACGAATGACGTTGGCTGGCCTATCTGAGCAGAACGTCAAGCTCAATATTGAGGTGGTAACCCATGGCTCCATCTCCTGGATCAACGTCCAGCGGCCTGGCCTGGCGGAGATGCAGTACCTGAAGGAGCGGTTCAACTTCCACCAGCTCTCCCTGGACGACTGCCTGAGCGTGGTGCAAATGCCCAAGATGGACGAGTTTGACGACCACATCTTCCTGGTGCTGCACTTCCCGCGCTTTAACAAGGAGTCCCGCATCACCCAGGCCAACGAGGTGGACGTCTTTGCGGGCAGCAACTACATTGTCACCTTGCACGATGGCAACCTTCGCCCCCTGACCAAGCTGTTCCAGGACTGCCAGCTCAGCAAGGACCTGCAGGCCTCCATGATGGGCCAGGGGTCTGGCTATCTGCTGTACAGAATCCTGGACACGCTGGTGGACTACTGCTTCCCTATCCTGAATAAGATCATTGACAACGTGAACCTGCTGGAGGAGCAGGTGTTTGAGACCTGGGACCAGCAGATCGTCCGAGACATGGCTCTTCTTCGCCACGACATTCTGTCGTATCGGCGCATTGTCCGGCCTCAGATTGAGGTGCTGGAAGCCATGGAGGCGAAGCGGTTCCCCTTCTTGAGGCTAAACCCCGACATCTACTTCGGCGACCTGGCGGACCACATGCGCCGGATATGGAGCGAGCTGGAAGACCAGAAGGAGATGGTGGAAGGCCTGTATGATTCCCAAGGGTCCCTGGCCAACCTGCACACCAATGACATCACCCGCATCCTGACGGGGTTGGCTATCGTCGCCCTTCCCATCCTCCTTATTGCCAGCCTCTACGGTATGAACGTGGACCTCCCCCTGGCCGATCAGGGCTGGGCCTTCTGGGTCCTGCTGTATGGTACCCTGGTGATGTCTGTTGGCCTGCTGGTCTTTCTCCGCATAAGGCGTTGGCTTTGATGTGTGGGCTGGCCGCACGCCGCCGTGCCCAAGCCCCCAGGATGCGACCATGGACCCGAAGTTCGTCGTGGACCTGAACGTTGGCCGTCTGGCCAAATGGCTACGAGCCATGGGGTACGACACCCTGTACGTGCCAGAAGTAGAGGACGGCGCCTTGGTGCGCATCGCCCAGCAGGAGAGCAGGGTGATTCTCACCAGGGACCGGCTGCTGTTGGAACGCAGGAGTGTTGTTCGGGGCCATGTGAGGGCGCTACTGGTGCAAGGCGATCACTATGTTGACCAGCTCAGGCAGGTCAGCTCTCACCTGGGGCTGCAGCTGGACAACCCCTTCTCTCGCTGCATTGAGTGCAACGCCCTCCTGTCGGGCTTGCCGAGGGAAAGGGCAGGAGGCAGGGTGCCTCCCTACGTCTTTGCGACCCAGGGGGAGTTCAAGGAGTGCCCCTTGTGCAGCAAGGTCTACTGGCGGGGGACCCACTGGGACAACATGAGGCGGGAGTTGGGCCGGGCCAGCGGAGCCGAGGGCGGCGATACAGGAATCGGCGGTTTTTATGGCATCGGCTAGGGATAATCATGTTCTGTTCATAGAGCGGCAGTATTGTAGAGGCATAGGGGCCGAGAACAGGAGGGAACCGTGGCCACAATGTCCGCCCTGGAGCAGTATCCCAAGACCTTGAACCTGCGCGACGGAAGCAGTGTGGTCATCCGGCCCCTTCGGGCGGAGGACAAGCTGAGCCTTTATCGTTTTTTTGAGCGTGTGCCCGCGAGTGACCGGCTCTATTTGAAGGAAAACGTCGCTTCGCCCGAGGTAGTCCAGGCCTGGACCACCCAGATTGACTTTGAGCGGGTGGTCCCCATTGTGGCCCTGGCGGGGGAGGAGATAGTGGCCGATGCCAGCCTTCACCGAAGCCGCGCCGCTGCGCGGCGGCACATGGGGGAGCTGCGCATCGTGGTGGCTCTGGCATATCGGGAGCAGGGCCTGGGCCGCCAGCTCATCCGGGAGATGCTGGAGCTGGCGGGGGCGCTGGGATTGCACAAGGTCTCCTTCCAGCTTGTGGACCACCGGGAGCGGGCGGCCATCATGGCGGCCCACGGCGAGCACTTTGAGGAGGTGGCGCGGCTGAAGGAGTGGATCAGGGATGAGTGGGGCAACTACCAGGACCTGGTGATCCTGGAGCATCCTGTCAAAGAGATAGGGGCCTGGCAGGTGTATTAGGAGACAAATGGGTTCTTCCCATTCTCCCCCCTCATCCTCAGGGCTTGTGAAGCAATGGCCGTGGACATCACTGCGACCTCAGAGCCAGCGACGGGCCGATGCCTCGGCCCTTCAAACGGCAGGGGCCGTAAGGGATTCTCCGTGAAGCAGTACGCCGTAGAGAGCAAGGGCAGCTTGACCACTTCGCTCTAGAATGGCACCTTGGCTGGCGCGGTCCATTCTTTCACAACCCCTCAGGGCGGATCGCGGGGATGGAGGCGTGGGAACGCTGGAAAGGCAGCGAATTTCGCGACCCTGCCCTTGGCTATCAGGGGCGATTCCACTAGACTGGTGCCCAATGCAAGGAACGGGGCGGAGGAAGACGGGGCATCCTGAGCAAATCACAGAGGAGAGAGGGATGTACAAGCGAATTCTGGTACCTCTGGACGGGTCCAGCCTGGCGGAGCAGGTGCTACCCTACGCCCGCACCTTGGCGGCGGGGCTAGGCTCCACGGTGGAGCTGCTGCGGTGCATAGAGCCCGTGGCAGCGGAGTTCTCTGATCCTGCCCACGGCGTTTTCCTGGACAAGGTGGTGGAGAATTTCCTGGCCAAGGCCAAGGAGTACCTGGAGACAGTGAGCCAGCCCTTCCGACAGGCCGGCGTCTCGGTTTCCTACGCCACCCATGAGGGAGACCCCGCCACCAAGATCCTGGAGGAGGCGGAGAAGGAGAAAGACACACTCATCGCTCTGTCTACCCATGGGCGCTCAGGTATCACCCGGTGGGTCATAGGCAGCGTCACCAGCAAGGTTCTGGAGATGACCACGAACCCCATGCTGGTGATCCACCCCCAGGCTGATGAGCCTGTGCAGGAGCGGGTGAAGCTGACGAGCATGATCGTGCCCCTGGATGGCTCCAAGATGGCCGAGCAGATCCTTCCCCAGGTTATGGCGGTAGCCAGGGCGCTGACGCTGAAGGTGATCCTGGTGCGAGTGACACCCTCGCCCGCAGACTACTATCGGTACATGGAGTACCCGGTGGGCCGCTATCAAGACTTCTCCAAGGAGGTAGACCTGGCGGCGGTGCAGTACCTTGAGGAGACAGCGCAAAAGATTAAGGACCAGGGGGCCTCCCAGGTAGAGCGCCGGCTGATGCACGGGCAACCGGCGGCGGCGGTGGTAGATATGGCCAAGGAGACACCCGAGGCCATCGTCGCCATGTCTACCCATGGCCGCTCCGGTGTAGGCCGGTGGGTATTGGGCAGCGTGGCAGACCGGGTGGTTCGCCACTCGGGGTCGCCGGTGCTTCTGGTCCGGGCTGCTGAGGAGCAGGGACAATAGCAGAGGGGAGGCAGGACCTTATGACCACCAGCCACGTCTACCGCCTGACGGCGTATCCCAAGCAGATCACCCTGCGCGATGGCACGAAGGTGGTGCTCAAGCCTATGACGCCCCAGGATGCAGAGGCCCTCCAGCGGTTCTTCCTCCGCATCCCCGCTGACGAGCGGCACTACCTGAAGGATGACGTTCTGTCACCCCAGGTTATCCAGCGGTGGGCCAGGGAGCTGGACTACGACCGCGCGCTGCCCCTTTTGGCGTGGGTGGAGGATACGGTGATAGCCGACGGCTCGCTGCATCGCACGCGGGCAGGGGCGCGGCGGCACGTAGGGGAGCTGCGTATCCTGGTAGCGCCGGAGTACCGTGCCCTGGGGCTGGGTTCGGCCCTGATGCAGGAGTTAGCGGCCATAGCCAACGAGAACGGCCTGGAGCGGTTGACGTTTCAGGCGATGGCGGACAAGGAGATCGCAGCGATACGAGCAGCCGAGGCCATAGGCTTTGTGCAGGTTGCTCTGCTGCCCGGCCACGGCAAGGACCTGGATGGCCATCCCCGAGACATGGTCATCATGGAGATGCCGCTGGGGGAGTGGTTCAACTGGTGGGTGTACTAGGAACAGTTGGGGCGGCCCCAGGGGCCGCCCCAACTGTTCCTAGTACCTATCTCATAACGATTCTGTACCGCCCCCTGATGGTCATGAACGAAATACTTATGCTGCTGTGGATCTGACCTCTCCCCCTGTGGTCTCCCTCTCCCCCTCGGGAGAGGGAGATTTGATTGAGAGGGGGGAACGAGGGGGTTAGGTTGAATTGTTCACAAACTCCTGGTCAGGGCGACAAGCCATTTTGAGATAGTTACTTAGTGCCAGAGGCAGTTATCAACACCCAGAAGCAAACGGTGTTCCTGTGGATAGGGTCTTGACCTCACCCCCTGTGATCCCCCTCTCCTAAAGGGAGAGGGGGACGGGAGACTAGGGAATCAGGGTGATGCGGCCTTGCCGCATCACCCTGATTAGAACAACTCTTCTCCCCCTTCCCGTGCAGGAAGGGGGAGAAGAGGGGGTTAGGTCATGGGAAAGGGGCGCCCCGGAGGGCCTTGCCCTACCCGCCACCGATGGAGCCAGGACCGCCTCTCGCCCTCCTGCCCACGACCCATCGGTGGTAGAGGAAGGCCAGGACTCCAGTGAGGATGATGCTGAGGTAGCTGATAGACCGGTCCAGCAGGGCCACGGACACGGCCTGGTCTCTGGACAGGGCCAGGGCCAGCAACCCCACGATGCCCGTTTCCACAATGCCCAGCCCGCCTGGGGTCAGGGGCACCGCCGAGAGCAGGGCATTCGCCACGGTGACGAACACGACCAGGCCGATGCCCACTTCCAACCCTGTCGCCTGCACCACAAAGTAGAGGCGGCCCACCTCGGCGAGCCACCCCAGAAGGCCCACCGCCATCACCTGGGGGAAGGCACGAAAGCTGCGCATCGTGCCCTGGTGGAAGCCCTCGTATCGGCTGCGCAAGCGGGCTGGCAACAGATGGCCAATGCGTCTCCAGAATATCTGCATGGCCAGCAGGAGGGCCAGAGAGGCCACCACCAGGGCCAGGCCCACAGCGAGGAAGGTCCCCGAGGGGCGCAGCTCCGGGTCCAGGTACAGCAGGAGGACCCCCGCCAGGAGGAGCAGGAACACCAGGAGGATGTCCATCACACGCTCGCCCAGGATGGTGCCCATCGTGCGGGCCAGGGACGCACCGGATTCCTCGTAGTAGGCATAGGCGCGATAGGCGTCGCCCAGCCGGAACCAGGTAATGGAGCTGGCGAACCACCCCAGGAGCATGAGGCGCGCAGCGGCACACAGCGATGGCAGAGGCGCCTCCTCCGCCACACCAGCGTTGCGCAGCATTGTGCGCCAGCGGGCGCCACGAAAGAGGAAGGTGGTGTAGTGGACGGCGAAGGCCAGCACGAGGAGCCACGGATTGCTATGGCGTACCGTGTCCCAGGTGGCCCCCAGGTCCACAGAGAAGCGAGTGGTCAGGAAAAGGAGCAGCAGGCCCGCCCCGGCAAAGGAAATGAGGGTGGGGGCGGAGAGGACTTTCCTCCCCAGGTTGAAAGGGGCGCGCTCTTGCTGCTGAGGCTCTATGATATCCCTCCAGGCAGGAACGTAAAGTTGCTGGGTATAGGCTTATCCCAATATGGTTTCCCGTACCCCAGCCTAAAGGCTGGG
>JACQUH010000301.1 GCA_016210375.1 Chloroflexota bacterium | reverse complement strand
TGAAGTCGCAGCGAGAGGAAGACGTTGTTCGCATTCAGAATCTGGAGAGTATGCTGGGGCCCCAACGCAGCGCCGTTACGTCCGTCCTTACTCCGACAGCGTCCTCCCAGAACACTGCCTCGCTTCCAACGGCGACAGTCAATGCCGGGGAATCTGAGCAGCAACAGAAGCTCAAGTTCAAGGACTCCTTGCAACCGGTGTACGACGCCGTCCTGTCCATCCTCGGCGACACAGGAACGATTCTTGCCATCGGCGACCCGAATTTCGGCCTGGCCAGCGAGCCGTCTTTCTCTAGCACAGGCCAGGCATTGACATTCACGTGGACAAAGCCGCCCAACAAGTTTGAAAGGAAACTTGACCTCTCCAAACCTGCCTCCATGCAGGGGATTGTCCCTGTTCTATCATTCAATGGAAACGACGAGGGGGCGCAGTCACCGGATTTGGACTACTGGTCCATCGGCAATGGGACTACCGACACTCCTGTATCCATTGGCATGTGGATAAAGCCCCGTTCATCAGGCACACACACGTTGCTCGGGAAATGGAGCCACAGCGCCAATTCGGCAAAGGAATGGGTCATAGAAATTGAATCGTCGGGCCTGGTCCAGTTCACCGCTCATGACTTCAGCCCAGGGGGCTACCGCGTCGCGACCTCGGCGCCCAACAGGATCAGCTCCGGATCATGGACTTTCCTGGTCTTTACCTATGACGGCGCCAGGGGACGGGATGCTCTCGCGGCATCCGAAACACAGTGGTACTTCAACGGAGAGATTGACGGCGCTACGACACGCAGTACTACAAATGGCTATGTTGCGGTGGAGAACGGGCCACTGACCGTGGAGTTCGCCATGGAGAGTGGCATTCGCTTCTACCAGGGAGAAATCGCAGGCGGACCCCTGGGGCCTTTCTTTACGCACAAGGTGCTAGCGGCCATTGAGGTTCAGAATCTGTATCAAGCCGGACTGAAGGCTCTCGGCCTGGAGAACGCAAGCTTGACCGCCCCGAGTGACAGCAAGTAGCGGGATCCCGTGCGAACGTCCCGCAGGGCGTCTCTCTTCGGGCCTTCGCAAGCTGCTACCAGATTGGCGGTGCTCTACCAGGGTCGGCGGCGGAAAAAGGCAAGGCCCCTACTCTAGACGAGCAAGGAGGAGAAGTGGAACAGGGCGAATGGGAAGAAGAAAAGAGCAGAGCGCCCGCAGTGTTGGCGGTGTTGGGCCTGGTGGTGGCGGTAGTAGTGGGGCTAGGAGCTGTTTGGAGCTACCTGGGTGTAACAAATAGCCTGTCTGCCACACAGCTCAAGCTGCAGCAGTCTAATATCCGAAGCGATCAGCTAGAAAAAGAAATGGCTACATTGGCTCAACAGGTCCAAACATCCCAGGCCAAGCTGAGCACGGAGGCGCTGGCCGCGGCGCAAGCGTTTGTCAACGATGCCAGAGGAAGTATGGCCAAAACTGTCGGGGGCGGGACCGTTCCAGGCCGTACCGCCACCTCCATTGTATGTGCACGCAACGCTGCGGACACTTCGCATTGTGACTACATAGCCAACGGAGAGAACGACCAAACGGAAATCAACCTTGCCCTAGACTCCCTTCCTCCAGGTGGAGGTGAGGTCCATCTCACAGAAGGCGATTTCTCTATCAATGGAGTCGATGGTACTTTCGGTGGCATCCTTATCCAGACCAGCAATGTTGTGTTATCAGGAAGTGGGATGGGGACAAAACTCACACTCACTGACGGGAACACGGACAAGAACGTAATTCGCATCATAGGAAACAACCTGGAGAATATCACCGTACGGGATATGCAGATAAATGCGAATCGGGCCAAGCAGGCGCAGACCGAAGTGAATAGATTTGAGACTACCGGCATACGGGCAAGTAGTGCTATCACCTTGCAACCAGTGCGCAACATCGTTGTTGAGAATACCAGAATTGAAAACTGCAGGACACTCTGCATATTTCTACGGGGCAAAGGCGTGTTCATTAGAAACAACTGGATAGGTAATGCTAACAGCGACACCGTTGAACTACTGGAGGGGCCGGGAGAAATAGCCAACAACCACTTTGAGATTACTGGGCCAGCGGGGGTTGTAATCAGTGTGGACGCCGGCAATGACATAAACCTGACCAACAACACTATCAATGTGATGCCAGGAGGCGCCGTAGGAAGCGCTATCAGAACCTGGCCGGGATTCAGCGGTATTAACATTCAGAACAACGTGATAATAGCTGCAGGCCCAATAGAGAACGTGATTCTTAGTGCCTCTACTGAATCGCTTATTTCGGGAAACATTATCCGACCCTGGACCGGGGGCGCAGAAAGACCAAAACTGCTTATTACTGCAGGCAGAACCACTCTGTCAGATAACTATATTGCCCATGCTGACGTTGTATTGAATGACGCTGAGGGAATCGGCAAAGTTGTGATAAGAGACAATATGTTTGACGGAGTAACCATAACCAACAGGAGTGGAAACCTATTAGTGTCGCGCAACACTGGCTACACTACTGAGAACTCGGGAACTGCAATGGTGGCCGGCGGGACCACTGCGATCCAGGTCAACCATGGGCTGGTTGCTGCGCCGACAAGAGTACAACTAACCCCTAGCAACAACCCGACAAACGCCATAGGCTGGTACTGGGTAAGTAGTTTGACCGCTACTCAATTCACCATCAACCTGAACGCAGACCCAGGTGCGAGCGGAGTTACGTTTTATTGGCGCGCGACAGTAGGAGAGGGATAGCAGTCAGTCAACTTCGCAGCCGGCCCGTGGTATCATTCCCACAAAGCGTGTGGTTGGAAGACCAAAGCGTTCTGAATGTGCGGCATCTGCGGCGTCCTTGATTTCGGCGGGCCAGGTGGCCTTGCGGAGCCCCAGCTCCTTGCCATGGCCGATACCATGGCCCATCGCGGGCCGGATGACCGGGGCGTCTACGTTTCGCCCGACCGCCGGCTTGGCTTCGGCTTCCGCCGCCTGAGCATCGTTGACCTGGCCGGCGGCCACCAGCCTATGGCCAACGAGGATGGCTCGGCGTGGGTCGTCTTCAACGGCGAGATATACAACCACGCCTCCCAGCGACCAGGCCTGGAGGCCCGGGGCCACCGCTACAAGACCCACTGCGACACCGAGACCATCCTGCACCTGTATGAGGAACGAGGTCCCGAGGGCGTCAATGACCTCATCGGCATGTTCGCCTTTGCTATCTGGGACGAAAAGAAGCGCCAGCTCCTCCTGGCCCGCGACCGCATCGGGATCAAACCGCTGTATTACGCCGTGGTGGGCGAGAGACTCCTCTTCGCCTCAGAGATCAAGGCCATCCTGTCTCAGCCTGGCGTGCCGCGCCAGGTAGACCAGGAAGCCCTTTCCCTGTACCTCAGCTTTGGCGCTGTCCCTGCACCCAAAACACTGTTTGCAGGCATCCAGAAGCTGCCTGCGGGACACCGCCTGACCGTCCAGGCCAATGGACAGATCCGCCTGGAGCGGTACTGGGAGCCGGTCTTTCCGGAGGATGGCTACACGCGCCTCTCCGAAGAGGAGTGCGTGGAGGAGGTCCGCCGCCTCTTCGCCCAGTCCATAGAGCGGCGCATGATGAGCGACGTGCCCTTTGGAGTGTTCCTCAGCGGCGGCATAGACTCCAGCTTCAATGTGGCCCTCATGTCGCGGATGATGGACCGGCCCGTGGACACCTTCGCCGTAGCCATCCAGGGCGATCAGGCTTCGGATGAACGGTCCCAGGCCCGGGCCGTGGCCGAGCACTTTGGGGCCAGCCACCACGAGGTGACTATCACCCCTGACGATTTCGTCCACTTGCTCCCTCAGATGGCCTACCATCAGGACGAGCCGCTGGCCGACCCCGTCTGCGTGCCTCTATTCCACGTAGCCAAGCTTGCCAGAGACAACGGCGTTATCGTCGTCCAGGTGGGCGAAGGCAGCGACGAGCTTTTCTGCGGCTACCGGGACTACACCCGCCAGATGATGCTGGAGCCGTACTACAAGGCCTTCGCCGCCATGCCCAGGGTTGTGAAAGCGCCGGCCGCCGCCATCGGCAGACGGATGCTCAGTACTGGCAAGGCGCTGTACCTGGACCGGGCGGCCAAGAGCGCGCCCATCTTCTGGGGCGGTGTGGAAGGCATCCCTGAGGCTACCAAGAGAGCTATGCTAAACGGCTATAGCAATGGCCACTGGGCCCTGGACTGGCTGCAAGGCCAGTACCAGGAGCGAAGGGAGGCCGGCGGCAAGGGGGCGCTCCTGGATGAGATGATCTACCTGGAGCTAAAGCACCGCCTCCCGGAGCTGCTGCTGATGCGGGTGGACAAGATGACCATGGCCAACTCCGTGGAGGCCCGGGTTCCCTACCTGGACCACGAGCTTGTGCGGTTCGCCCTGTCCGTGCCGCCGGGGATGAAGTTCAAGAACGGCCAGACCAAGTACATCCTGAAGCAGGCGGCCCGGGGCATTCTGCCGGACTGGGTGATAGACCGCGCCAAGGCCGGCTTCTGTGGCAGCGCCAGCAATATGGTGCGCGGCCCCATTGTGGACGCGGCGGAGGCGCTGCTGAAAAACAACCCGACGCTGCGGGAGCTAATGGACTGGTCGCCGCTGCTGGAGATGTGCCGCCGCAACCGCCAGGGCGTCGGCTCTACCGGCTATCATATCTGGATGCTGCTGAACCTGGCGGTGTGGTACTCCCTATGGATACAGGGGGCGGAGCCTGATAGAATATCCCGCTGGCTCAAGGCATGATGGTGTGGTCCCGTTGGGATCTTTGGAGAGGGGCGAACAAGGACGCCATACGTGGGGGCGAAAGAGCCTGCCCTGAGCCTGCCGGAGGGCCTTGCGCCCTCATAGCAGCACACATGACACAGGCAGGACATCATTCAAAAACGGAACGTTTTTCAAGCTGAAGATGGCATGGCCCATTGCCAGGGAGAGGTAGATGGCCGTTGACGTGACAACCCGTAGCAGGGCCAAGGGGTTCGCTCTTATTTTCCTGGCCATGGCCCTGGGCGTTCCAGGTCTTGTTTTCCGGGTACTAGAGGTAACAGCCGGCTACCACATAAGCGAAGAGATGCCCCAGGTCGCCGCATTGATCTATGGCGTGGGCATCATGGGCGCTGCTTTCATCCTCTCGTGGGCTGCCGAGGCCGCCCAGAAAGACATATCAGCCGCCTTTGCCATCGCCGTCTTGGCCCTCATTGCAATCCTGCCCGAGTACACAGTAGAGGCCTTCCTGGCGTGGGACGCCGGCGCAAACGTCGGCCCCACCCCAGAGCACGCGGCGGCAGTGGGCAGACTGGCCGCGAATGTCACAGGGTCAAATCGCTTGCTCATTGGCCTGGGGTGGTCTCTGGTGACCATCATCTTCTGGTTCAGGGTACGGGCAGGCCTCATCTTGCCGGCCAAGCTGGCCCGGGAACTGGCTTTCCTGGCAGTAGCCACCCTGCTGGTCTTCCTGGTCTTCTTCATGAAGGCCGTCAGCTTGCCCATGGGAGTCCTGCTGATTGCCCTCTACGTGGTGTACCTCATCCTCAGCTCCCGTGCTGGGGTAGAGGAGCCAGACCTGGCCGGCCCTTCGGAGACCCTGGGCAACCTGCCCAGGCTACCGCGCAGGATGGTAGTCTTGTTCCTGTTCCTCTATTCCGCTGGCATCATTTTCGCCGCGGTAGAGCCTTTTGTGCATGGCCTGGTGGAGACCGGGCGGACTTTCGGCATTGACGAGTTCTACCTTATCCAGTGGCTAGCCCCTCTGGCCTCGGAGTCACCCGAGATGGTGGTGGCCCTCTTTTACACTGCCAGGGCGAACCCGGCCGCGGGGATAACGGTGCTGGTTTCGGCAGGGGTTAACCAGATGACGGTGCTCATTGGGTCCATGCCTGTGATCTACAGCATTTCTGCTGGCCAGTTTCTCTCAGTGCCTCTGGGCCCCCGGCAGGCCATGGAGTTCTTCCTGACCGCTTCCCTGGCCCTCATGGCAGTGGTGTTTCTTGCCCGCAGGCGGATGAACCTGCTGGTCGCCCTCCTGCTCTTGGGTATGTTCATTGCGGGGCTGGTGTTCTTCACGTCTTCCGCCCACAGGGTGCTTGCTGGCGTCTACCTCCTTGCCGCCGCTGGCCTCCTCATCAAAGACCCGTGGAGGGTGCGGCTCCTGGGCAGGTATGCCTGGCGAGAGGCCAAGGAGTTCTCTGCGTGGCTCGCTCGGCATAAGGAGCCTGCAGAAGCAGGCTCCGGCCATGCACCTGACCGTTGAGCAACTTCCTCAAAACGGTTTTATCCACCGCAGCCTGAAGGCTGGGGCATGATACCAGCCCTTTCAGGTCATTGAACAATTACCTTGCCAATGAGACCCAACCTCTCCCCCTGTGGTCCTCCTCTCCTGGGAGGAGAGGGGGACGATATTCTGAAGCATCGGTGTGATGCGGCCTTGCCGCATCACACCGATGCAAACCTGTCTTCTCCCCCTTCCCGTGCGGGAAGGGGGAGCCAGAGGGGGTTAGGTCGAAACCCAATTGACAGGTTATTTAGTCAATGACCATCAGGGGGCGGTGCCGAGGAGCATTTTGAGATTGCCCATGAATCGCACCGCCTGGGAAAAAGCTGGGGACCTCCCTTGAACAAGAACCACCGCACCATAACTGTAGGTGTCATCGGCGTGGGGAGCATGGGCCAGCACCACGCCCGAATCCTGGCTTCCCTCCCAGGCGTCAAGCTCGTGGGCGTAGCAGACGCCAATGCGCAAGTGGCTGGCTCCATCGCCGCGCTGTACGGGGCCGAGCCTTACACGGACTACCGGCAGCTCTTGGGCAAGGTGGAGGCAGTAACCATTGCCGCCCCCACCGCCATGCACCACGCCATCGGCCTTGAGTGTATCAGCCGTGGCCTGCACGGGATGATGGAGAAGCCGGTAGCCAGCACTGCGGCCCAGGCCCGGGAGTTGGACCAGGCCGCCCAGCGCCACGGCGTCGTGCTTCAGGCAGGTCACGTGGAGCGGTTTAACCCCACCTTTGGCGAGATGGCCAACGTGCTGGCAAAAGAGAGGCTCTTGGCCCTGGAGGCCCGCCGTCTGAGCCCTTACGTGCCCCGGGCCGCCGAAACCAGCGCCGTCCTGGACCTGATGGTGCACGACCTGGACCTGTGCCTCACCCTGGCGGACAGCCCCGTCGTTGACCTTCAGGCCCTGGGCATCCAGGCCAAGGTGCCCAACCTGGACCACGCCTCGGCCCACCTGCTCTTTGCCAGCGGCGTCATGGCCAGCCTGACCGCCAGCAAGATCAGCCAGCAGAAGGTGCGGGAGCTTACCGCCATCTGCGAGGGCGGTGTCGTGCAGGCGGACCTCCTGGCCCGCACCGTGGTCGTCCACCGGGAGGCCATCTCTGACTACCGGGCCGAGCAAGAGAAGGTGATGTACCGCCAGCAGGGCGTGGTGGAGCAGGTGTACGTGCCTATGGTGGAGCCGCTATACGCCGAGCTGAAGCACTTTGTGGATTGCGTGCGGGAGGGGCGCACTCCCCTGGTCACTGCGAGAGATGGCATCCGCGTGCTGGAGCTGGCGGAGGCCATTGAGCGGTCGGCCACGGCCTCTTTAGCCAAAGCCGGAGAGCCCCTGGTGGAGAAGCAAGACTAGAGCTGTGAAAGTGCTCTCTGTTGTGGGCGCTCGCCCGGAGTTCATCCAGGCCGCCCGGCTCAGCGAGGCGATCCGGGCCAGGCACCAGGAGGTGCTGGTGCATACCGGCCAGCACTACGACTACGAGATGTCGGAGGTGTTCTTCCAGCAGCTTGGCCTGCCCCGGCCCGACTATAATCTCGGCGTCGGCTCCGGCTCCCACGGTTGGCAAACGGGCGAAATCATGGCCCGCATGGAAACCACGCTTGTGGAGACGAGGCCGGAATGGGTCATCGTGCGGGGCGACACCAACTCAACCCTGGCGGCGGCGCTGGCCGCTGCAAAGCTCCACATTCCCGTGGCCCATGTGGAGGCGGGCCTGCGCAGCTTCAATAAGGCAATGCCGGAGGAGACCAACCGCATCGCTACGGACCACATCTCTGACCTGCTTTTCTGTCCCACCCAGACGGCGATGAACAATCTGGAGCGTGAAGGGCTTGGGGAAAAGACCCGCCTGGTGGGCGACGTAATGTATGAGGCCATCCTCCATTCGCTGTCCATCGCTCAAGAGCAGTCGGACGTCATGGCACGCCTGTCCCTGGAGCCCAAGGGCTATTTGTTGGCTACCGTCCATCGCGCTGAAAACACGGAGGACCCAGCGCGGCTGGCGGGTATAGTCCAGGCCCTCGCCTGCCTGGGGGAGCCGGTGGTCTTCCCCGTGCATCCTCGCACCCGGGCCGCCCTAAAGCAGCACGGCCTGGGCCTGGACGGGAGGGTCCTGGACATGCCGCCCGTCGGCTACTTTGACATGCTCCTCCTGGAGCAAAACGCCCGGATGGTGCTCACCGACTCCGGCGGGGTGCAGAAGGAGGCCTACTGCCTGGGCACACCCTGTGTGACGCTCCGCGAGGAGACGGAGTGGGTGGAGACGGTGCAAGCGGGCTGGAACACCCTGGTGGGGGCCGAACCACAGGCCATTCGCCGCGCCGTTACGGAGTTCCACCCGCCCGATGCCAGGCCGGCCCTGTACGGCGATGGCCACACCAGCCAGCACATCGTCCGCGCCCTGGAGACGTACGCGCCGTGAGCTCGTCCCGCAAGCACCTGCTCATGCTCTCGGACCAGGACGTGCTCCGGGCCGGCAACCAGGTGCTGTTTGAGACCATCCGTGGCTACGTAGAGGCAGGCTGGTACGTCTCCTTCGTGACCAATCAGAAAGACGACCCCAACGTTGCCACGGCGCAGGAGCTGTTTGGCCCCTTGGCGGAGAGAGTGCGCTTTCACCGCTTCACCATCCCTTTCCACCAGGTGCGGCAGCGTATCATAGGTAGAGGCTGGGCCAAGCGCTGGAGCCGGCTGCGGCGGGGGGCCAAACCCAATCCAGAACCGGAGCAGACGGCCAGGTTGGCCGGATTCCCACCGCCTCCTGAACAGATAGTGCCTTTTCTGACCAATACGGCAGGCTCCACCTCTCTCTGGAGCCGACTGAACCAGCGCCTCTTTGAGCGCGCTGCCTTCAAGACCGCCACGCACATTGCTCAGGCCAGGCCGGTGGACCTGGTGTATGGCTTTGAAGTCATGGCAACCCCTATGGCGCGGGAACTGGCAGACCGATTTCATGCGCCGCTCTGCACCCGCTTCCAGGGCAGCTTCCTCAAACCCTCCCTGGACACCGGCGCCGCTGAGAGGGACTACCCGCTCCATCTACGGGGCACAAGGGTGCCGGCAGACCTGTGCGTCATGAGCAACGATGGCACCCACGGCGAGGAGGTCTTGCTGCGCCTGGGGCATCTCCAAGAACGCATCATGTTCGCGGTGGATGGCATCCGCAAGGACATCTACGCTCCCCACGTGGACAAAGCCCAGGTCTGGGGGGAGGTTGGCATCCCTCATACTGCTTCCTCCCGCGTCATCCTGACCCTCAGCAAGCTGGGCATCTGGAAGCGCCATGACCGCATCATCGGAGCCATGCCAGCCATCCTGCGTGAGTCTCCAGACACCTACCTCGCCATAGCCCACCGGGGCGAGATGCGCCCCCTACTGGAGGAATACGCCCGCAAGCTGGGCGTGGCGCAGCGCGTCGTCTTTGTGGGGCCGGTGCCCCACACCCAGGTGTACCGCCTGCTCAACGCCTGCGATGTGTACGTCAACTGCAACGACCACTCCAACCTCTCGCATCCCGTCATGGAGGCCATGGTATGCGGCAAGGCGGTGGTGAGCATTGACGACGGCTCTCTGGACGGCATCATCACCGACGGCGAAAACGGCGTGCTGGTGGGTCTTCCGAATATCCGGGCCGAGCTATCCGCCAAGGTCATCCGGCTTCTCAAGGACGACGCCTTCCGCTCCACAATCGGCGAAAACGCCCGTCGCTTTTCAGAGACGGGGCTGTATTCTTGGGAGCAGCGCATGAAGCTGGAAGTGGAGCGGGTGGGGCGGCTTGCTCGTCCAGGCGCGGCGCAGAAGGTTGGGCGATAGTTGAACGCTTCCTTGTATCGCGCCCTGTGGGGCATGAAGCATCTCCTGGACGGGGAAACCCATAAGGCGTTGTCACAAGTGAGGCGCAACGAGTGGCTCAGCCAGGACGAGCTGGAGGCCATGGCATGGGAGAAGCAGAAGCGTTTGGTTAGCTACGCCTATGACAATTGCCCTTACTACCAGCAGAAGTACAAGGACGCGGGCTTCCTTTCAGGCGACCTGAAAACCCCCGAAGACTTCTCCCGCCTGCCACTACTGACCAAGAACGAAGTCCAGAATCATGTGGATGAAATGGTTGTTCAAGGAGTTGACCCCTCTCGCATGAGGAAGCGTTTCACTGGCGGCTCAACCGGCACCCCTACCATGGTATACCACGACGTCCTGGCTGACTTGTCAATGTGGAGCATATATCTTCGCACGGTAGCCAGGTGGGGAATTCTTTTTGGCGACAAGACAGCACAGGTCTGGGGACTAAATCGCCAGAACGCAGGGGATGTCTACGAACACCAGTCCTGGTGGCATCGGACATTAAAGAACAACGTAATGATGGACGCCTTTGATATGACTCAGGAAAAGATGCAGGATTTCGGTCACTTGATGCGCAGGTTCAGGCCACATCTGGTCATTGGCTACGCCAGCGCGATGACCGCCTTTGCCCGGTTCCTGGAGGCCTCCGGTGGCGCCGGTTTCCAGCCTCGCGCCATCTGGCTAACCGCCGAAGTAACCCACAAGTTCCAAAAAGAGTTGGTAGAGCGAGTCTTTCACGCACCCGTTTATGACCAATATGGTTCCAATGAGGTGCTGCACGTAGCTTCGGAATGCAGATATCGCGAAGGGCTCCACATCAACACTGACTTCCGGAAACTGGAGTTTGTTGATGAAGCCGGGCGTTCGCTGCCGCTCGGTGAGCAGGGCCAAATCGTGATTACCGACCTGGCAAACTTCGCCGCGCCACTTATCCGGTACGACAGTGCGGACCTGGGCAGCTTCCTGAGCAGAACCTGTCGTTGTGGGAGTGGGCTGCCTCTCATGAGTAAGGTAACCGGGCGAATCCACGACATGTTCGTTCTGCCAGACGGTACTCAAATCTATGGGCTTAAGTTCAGCTCCTTCTTTTACAATCACGTGGACAAAGTCAGCAACTTTCAGGTCCACCAAACCGCCAAAGACCACGCCGTAGTCCGCTTGGTGCCGGCCAAGACCTGTGACAGAGAGACGCTTTCGGTCCAACTATTGAAGAGCTTTAGGGAGTACACCAAGGGCCAGGTTACCTTTGACGTGCAGTTTGTGGACTCCATACCCAACGAGGCCTCTGGCAAGTACCGGTTCACCAAGTCCGACGTGTCCAGACCAACGACACATACGTCAGAAGGGTCCTGATTTGCACCTGTCAGCCAGGACCACTGCCAGGTTTGTCTTCTTGACAGTTCTCATGCTGGCACTGGCAGGACTGGCGAGCCGAACACTTGACTGGGGGAGGGTCCTTGAAGCTGGTCTAAGGGCAACGGCCTTCCACTGGTTGGGGGCGTTCCTATTGCTGATGGCCGCTGGCTATCTCCGCGCACTCAGATGGCGCCTCTTGTTCGGGACACGCGCCATTTCCACGCTGCGTCTCTTCCGGGTGCAGAATGAAGGCATTGGCCTGAACAACTTGCTACCGTTGGGTGTTGCGAGCGAGGCAACCCAGTGGCTCATCCTCACCCAAAGGGACAGAGTGGACGGCTCATTCACCCTGGCAACTTTGGGTATGGAACGAATAATGGGCCTCGCCTCCAGCCTTGTGGTTATGGCTTTGGGATTTGCCCTTTATTCTGGCAAGAACTTCTTCCCAATCTACGGTCTCATTGCTTTCGTACTGGCAGTCGGCATTCTTTTGGTGCCGCTAACCCTGTCAGCCGTTGGCGCCCACCTGCCAAAAGTCAGAGATATCCCCTTTGTCCATTCGTTAGTCGTGTCAATCCACACATTGCATAACGCATGGGATCGTCTTGTTTTGTCATTCCTGGTAAGCCTGATTTACTGGCTGGTCGTAGGCGCAGCAGTCGCAGTACTGGCATCTGCATTAGAAATAGGCCTGTCATTGGCGGCTATTACTCTGGTGATAACTGGCGCTATTACTTTCGTCACAACTGTGCCAGTCTCCCCTGCTGCCGTTGGCACCTTTGAGCTGGCCACCGTCTATGGCCTCAGCCTCTTCGGCGTGGGCAGTGATGCAGCATTGGGTCTGGCAATCTTGGCGCACCTATTGTTTTTTGTCCCCCCTACTCTTATTGCGATCGCCCTACTCCCGCAGGAGGGAATCGGTTCTCTTTCGCAGGTGAAGAAGCTCTCTGTCACGTTCCCAAGTCTTGTCCGCCCCCAGCCTACGCGAGAAAGCAGAAGCTCCAAACAGGACAAACAAAGGCCCCAATAACGGAACCACGTCCTAGAGGAGCTAAAGTAGACCAATGCCCGTTCTTTCCCTTGCCTTCTATTCCCTAGCTGTCCTGTGTGCTGGCGGGCTACTGCGCCGTCTCTTGCCAGGCGTGGCCTTGTCGCGCGCGGAGCAGTTCATCACAGGAATGGGAATTATTGCAATAGCCACGCTTTATCTTATGCTGCCAGGGTTTGCTTCTTTGAGGATGGTAGGTCTTACCGTAGAGGCCACTGCCATCTTGGGCTACCTTCTGTTAAGGTTTGGCGACTGGCGCAAGGCAGTGCTCCAATGGCGTCTGTCAAAGGACTTGAGGGTTGCAGCTATCGTATTTGGCCTTGTTGTTCTCCCCTTGGCAATCTTCCTTTTCCGGACACCTGTGTTTCTTAACGATGAGCTTGGCCACTGGGCGCTGATTGTCAAGGAAATGCTGGTCCATGACGATATCACGCGGCAGGGCAACGCCACGGCGTCCCAATTCAGCACCTACCCTCTCCTCTATCCGATGATGACCGCCAACGCCCTGGCACTCTATGGGGAGATGTCGGAGGGTGCTGGTCGTGTCATCACCTATATAACAACGTTGCTGGGCGCACTTTTCGTCTTTGAAATCCTACGAAAACGCTTCCCATTCCCCTTGAGCCTCGGGATAGCTTCTGTCATCCACCTTGCTGTGTTCATCCCGAGCATCAAACTTTACACAAGCTGGTACCCGGAGGGTCAGTTTGCCGTGATCCTAATGTTCGCGGCCTACCGACTGGTAACGTGTTTCTCTGAAGATAGGGCCGCTAATTGGAAAAACGCAGCCATTCTTTCGCTGCTGTTGACGATGCTCGTGTCGGTCCGGCCCGATGGCTTCTCATTCCTACCCTTTTTCTTTGTGGCTGGAGCCATTCTGGTTCTCGCCCAGCGCCACGATTTAAGGGAACGAGGCGGTACCTTGATCGCCCTCCTTATTCCCCCGGTAGCGGCAACAGCTGTTTGGACGGCGTATGGCTCCGCCAATGATTTCCCAGTGGTGAAGCTCAGTACCTCCGCACTCATAAGCTGGGGAAACGGTCTGCCCGACGCAAACTCCGCTAGCGCGGTTGTGAAAGGGATGCTACGCCGTCTGTTTAGCACAGACCAGTTGCTGCCAATGATGGCTGGCTTTGGGATTGCGGTTATTCTCGGAGTTTGGATGTTTAGGAAGTTGGAAGGGGGGGACAAAGCACTTCTCCTCCTCCTTCTGCTGCCCGTCTACCGGCTCGTAACACTATTTGTCGCATACTGGCTCGTTTTTTCCCCCTACGAAGCGGGAACAGCAGCCGGTCTTGCCAGGTACCTGCTTCAGACGAGCTATGCGTTCTTTCTTGCCTTGGGGATCCTTGCCGCTGTTGCCTTACCGAAGCTCACTCCAGGGACGTTTCCCGGGTACCTTGTGAAAACAGGAGCAATGGTCTGTCTCGGTATTATTGGGCTTGGACACTTGCTCTTCGGCGTAATCATGGCCCGCACTACGTCAGGCGAGGCAAACGCGAAGGCAGAGGCTCTTGTTCAGGCCTTGCGTCAAGAGGCTCCGCCCTTCGCATCTGTTCAGGTAATCTGCCAAACTTGCGACGGCTATGTTCCTGTGTTGCTGACCTATTACTTCTCTCCTGAAACGATCGTGAAGGGACAGTTCACTGTGGGGCTTGCCACCGCCGACAGCACAGTCATCAACCTTAAGCGCAATGAAACGAACATCCACTCACAAGACAGCTACTCTTCATTCCTTGAACGTGGAGACATTCAGCGAGTCCTGGTGGTGGAGGCGGACGAAGAGTTTGAACGCCTCCTTGGGCAAGCCTTTCCTCCTGACTCGGTGTACCTTTTGGGTTTTCAGGAAGGCTCCTTAGAAGTTCTCTGGAGGGCGCCAAGCTCATTCGCCGGAGAGGGAGAGCCATCCCTTCGGAAGGGCTTGCGTTCAATGATTGCGACCATCTTCTGATGGCATCAACGACTCGCTCAAAGGGACGGCTGCAAGCGCCGGCGCGCCAACGTCAGGTCACCCGGATCAGGGGCATGGTGCCCGAAGTAAGGCTTGGGCGCGCAACCCGTGCAACGTTGGCGCTGGCGTTCCTGGGGATAACAGTCTTCATTGCCGGCTACAATGTCAGGGAGATCAGCAGAAACCCTGAGCTCGGGACCAGGTACGTC
>JACQUH010000298.1 GCA_016210375.1 Chloroflexota bacterium | reverse complement strand
GCGTGAAGCGAATGGGGAAGCGAAGGAGGGAGCCAGAGGGGGTTAGATCGGGACCCAATTGGCAGATTGTTTTGTCAATGACCCTAAGTCGGGGGTTGAGTGAACCCGAAACCTGGTACTAAGTAACTATCTCAAATCCCATTTGGCACCGCCCCCCGGAAGGGGGCGGCATCATGCCCCAGCCTTCAGGCTGGGGTAAAGAAAACTATTTTGAGATGGACTCTAAAGCGCCAGGTCATGCTGGCCGCCACTCCCTAGCGAGCAGAACCCCCGCCGTTCCCCTCTCGGTATCTGGGGTACGAGCCGAACATCTTAAGCATCGCCACCTGCCGCCGCAAGGCCTCCACAGCCTGGGCTGCCATGGCGTCCGTCCGGTGCCCTGCCAGGTCCAGCAGGAAAATGTACTGTCCGAGGCTCTGCTTGGTGGGTCGCGACTCTACTTTGAGGAGGTTGATCCCCCGGCGGGCGAACTCTCCCAGGGCCGCGTACAGGAGGCCCGGGCGGTCCTCGGCGAAGCTAAAGCAGAGGGAGGTCTTGTCGTCCCCCGTGGGCGGGCTGTCCGTGGGGCCCAGGGCCACAAAGCGGGTGGCGTTGCCGGCGTTGTCCTGGATGCTCCTGGCCAGCACCTGCATCCCATACAGCTCTGCGGCACGGAGGTTGCCGATGGCGGCAGCGCCCTTCGGCTCCTGCTGGAGGCGCTCCGCCGCAGCGGCGGTGCTCATTGCCGGCACCAGGGACGCCTGGGGGAACCGGTGGCCCAGAAAGCCACGGCACTGCCCGAGGGCCTGGGGATGGGAGTAGATGACTCGGATGTCCTCCTGGCCCGTGCCAGGGCGCACCAGCAAGCAGTGCTCTATGGGGATGACCAGCTCGCGCCGTATCTGGAGGTCGGAGCCATGGATGAGCAGGTCTAACGTGTCGGTGACGGAGCCCTCCAGGCTGTTCTCAATGGGCACCACCCCCTCATCGGCCTGGCCCGCCGAAACTGCTTCCGCTGCCGCGGCGATGGAGGGGAAGGGGAGAAGCTGGCCTTGGGGGGCGTACTTCAGGGCTGCAGCCTCCGTAAAGGTGCCCGCAGGGCCGAAGTAGGCGATGCGCTGGAGCATCAGCGGCCCACCCTGGTAAAGATCTCTACCAGCTCCTCGTCAGCCTCGGGGGGTGTTGCGGCAATCACCTCGTCATTTGGTTCAATAAGCTGCCCGGGAACGGGGAGGCGCGCCTGGCCCCGGCGGTTCACCACCAGGGAGATGAGGGTGTTCTCCGGCAGCAGGAGCTCGTGCAGGGGTTTGCCCACTACCTCTGCATCGGGCGGAATGTGAATTCCCACCAGGCGCAGGTTGGAGCGCGGGACAGGCATCAGATGGATGAGGGGCTGCTCTGTCAACTCCCCCTCCACATGGGCAAGGATGATGTTGGTGTGGCTGACCACCACGTCTACTCCCAGGGTGCGGAAGAGCTTCTCGTTGGTCGGGTCGTTGGTCAGGGCGATGGTCTTCTTCACGTTGAACCGCTGCTTGGCCACCTGGCATGCCACCAGGTTATCCTCGTCATGTCCCGTCACGGCAATGACGACATCCGCCCGGTTGGCGCCGGCCTCCGCCAGCACCGCAGCCTCGGCGCCGTCACCGCTGAGGGCAACGCTGCCCAGCTCCTCCACCACTGCGGCGTGCCTCTGGGGGTTTTGCTCAATGGCGAGGACCTCGTGCTCCGCGGCGATGAGGGCCTTCAGCAGGTGGTAGCCTACTTTGCCGCACCCCACGATGATGATGTACATCGTTACTTCTCCAAGGCCTCAAGCACCAGACCCGAGATCATCCTGGACGGGCTTACGGCCTGAAGCCCAAGGTCCTGGAACATCTGCTGGCGAATGGGATCGTAGATCAAGCACACTACCTTGGGCACTTTGAAGGTATGCCGCGCCTTCTGGGCGGCGAAGGCGTTGCGGGCGTCCCCCTGCTCCACCGCCACAAAGGCATCCACTCCTTCTATGCCCGCCCGCCGCAGGTCGTCGTCCAGGATGCCGTCGCCCAGGATGGTGCGGGCGCCCAGCGTGGGAGGGATGCGGCGCAGGTTCTCTTCGCTGGTGTCCAGTACGGTGACCGTGTGTCCCTCTTGCACCAGCTCCCGGGTAATGATGGCGCCAATGCGGCCGCAGCCCATAACCAGTATCTTCATCGCTCTTTGTCCCGCCGCTCTTGAGCCTCCCCACCGTAGCCCTGGGGTGACATTTCCTGCCTCCATAGCAGCACAGGGCAGGGGGCGTACCTCAAGATGTGGGGGGCAGCACTGCCCAGGGTAAAGAGGCCGTGCTGCATCTGGTAGGGCACCGCCATGAGAATAATGTCCACCTGGCGCTCCACTGCCTCCTGCACAACGGCCGGGCCAGCGTCGCGGGCTTGCAGCACCACGGCCTCAACGGTGCCTTTGTACTCCTTGCCCAGGGCCTCCAACTGGTGCAGCACCTCCTCGGCCCGGGTGCTCTCCGAGGCGATGTCCGAGTCCAGAGGCAGATGGTGGGGTACCTCAATGACGTATACGACGAACACCTTCCCCTTGGGGTCCCTGGTTACCTCACACGCCAGGCGCAAGGCTTTGGCGTCGGTGGGGTCGCCACGGACGGGGACAAGGACCCTCTTCCAGGGCGCAGGGTCGGCTGTGGAGAACGAAGTGAGAAGGAACATGGATGTAACCGTGTGATTATACCGCCTGGCAACAACGGGGTTCAATGAGAGAACAGCGCCGGTTCCATTGGCCGGGCAGCAGCGAGTAGCCAGATCTCAGTTCCCCTGCCCCATGACGGAGCGGGTCAAGTCGAGGGCGAGGTCCAACCTAACCCCCTTGATTCCCCTTCCCTCATAGGGAAGGGGAAAATCAGGAAGTGTAAGAAACTGGGCACGGCAAGGCCGTGCCCAGTTTCTTACATCACGGTACTTGCCTCTCGCCCAAGGGACGAGGAGACCATGGGGGGACGCCTCGGAAGGCAGCCAAACCGCGGGGATGCTGGCTCCGTATGGCAGGGGCGCCAGAAACCACGCCCAGGCAAACTGTGGAACCTCAATACAGGAACGCCCTTGTGGCGGCCACTGATCCACGGGCTGCCACAAGGGCGTTGCGTTAGAGACGGGCAAGACCAGGGAGCTACCCTGTCCGCGTTGCGGCCCCTTCCCTGGTGACGGCTCCGTTGCGGGCTGGGGGAGGTTCGCCTTTTCGCACCTTGTCCAACATGTCGTCGCGCCCGGCCACAAAAAGGATATCCCCTTTGGCGATGATCTCGTCTTTGGCGGGCAAGAGAATCGGCTCCCGGCCGCGGCGAATGGCCAAGACGGTGATGCCGTACCGGTCGCGGGTGCCGCTGAGGCCGGCCTCTTCCAGCGTGAGGCCAATCAGACGCTCCGCAGGGTGGAAGCGGCTGATGCCATAGTTGGAGGTGATGGACAGGTAGTCCTGGACGTCCGGATTGAACAGGGCGTGGGCCAACCGGACGCCGGCGTCTTGCTCCGGGTTGATCACTTTGTCTGCGCCAATGCGTTCCAGTGTGCGGGCGTGCAGGGGGTTGTTGGAGCGGGCAACCACTTGAGCGATGCCCAGGTTCTTCAGCAGCAGGGTGCTCATGATGCTGGCCTGGATGTCCGCCCCAATGGCGACAATGGCCATGTCGTAGTCCTGAATGCTCAGCTCCCGCAGCACCGACTCGCTGGTGGCATCGCCCTGGACCGCGGTGGTGAGCTGGCCTTCAAGGTCCCGCACCACCTGCTCATTCTTGTCAATGCCCAGCACGTCAAAGCCCAGGTGGTACAGCTCCTGGGCCAGGCCAATGCCAAACCTGCCGAGACCGATGACG
Source organism: Chloroflexota bacterium (assembly GCA_016210375.1). Taxonomy (GTDB): domain Bacteria; phylum Chloroflexota; class Dehalococcoidia; order Lucifugimonadales; family JACPCL1; genus JACPCL1. The sequence continues at coordinate 1,832 of JACQUH010000298.1, read as the reverse complement.
ACTGCTTGCTTTGCCATGGTGCGCCTCTATCCTATTTTAACTCTTTCTTGGGAATAGCGGTACACAGCGCGCCGCTGCCCCTGGCCCAGGGCCAAAGCGATGGTCAGAGGACCCAGCCGCCCTACAAACATCGTGAGAATGATCAACGTCTTGCCGATGGTAGACAGGTCCGCGGTGATGCCCGTGGACAGGCCCACAGTGCCGAAGGCTGAGACCACCTGGAACAGGATGTGTTCAAAGGGGAACCCTTCGGTCATGACCAGCAGGAAGGACACACCAGCAATGAAAATTACCCCCAGAAAGGCTACCGTCAGCGCCCTGTGCACCTGGACGGTTGGGATCTCCTTCCGGAAGGCCTCCACGTTGTTCCGGTTGCGGATGGAGGCGCACACTGTGGCCAGGATCACCGCCACGGTGTTTACCTTGATGCCTCCCGCCGTGGAGCCGGAGGCGCCACCGATGAACATGAGGCCAATAAGCAGGACAATAGTCTGAAGCTGTGCTGCCCCCAGATTCACGCTGCTGAACCCAGCGGTACGGGCCATCACAGAGTGGAAGAAGGCGTTCATGCCCTTGTCTGCCACTGACTGAAAGCCAAGTGTATCCCCGTTGGCGTACTCAAACACCAGAAAAAAGAGTGCGCCCACGATCCATAGCGGAATGGTGGTGACCAGGATAAGCTTTGTATCCAGGGCGAAGCGATTGAACCGTTTGGCGCGCCAGGCGTCAACCATGAAGGCGTATCCTGTGCTGCCCAGCATCACCAAGCCAGCGATACCCCCCAATAGCCAGGGCTTGCCGCTGAAGGTAGCCAAACTTATGGAACCGGGCAGGATGTCAAACCCTGCGTTGTTATAGGCTGAAATGGAAGTGAACAGCGCCTGCCGGGCTCCTTCACCCGTGCCAAAGACCGGTGCCAGTTGCCAGAAAATCACGACGAAGCCGATGCTCATGATGACAAAAGCTATCGCCACCACCTGGATAGCAACAGCCAGGAACCCCCCCAGCTCGTTCACGTCCAGGAACCTCCGTATGAGGAACTGGTCGGGCAAGGAGATGCGCTGGGCCACGGCCAGCAGCAAGAAGGTTGCCGTGCTCATGAATCCCAGGCCGCCGATCAGGATAAGCACCATAATCACAGCCTGGCCCGCGTCGTTCCAGTACGTCCCGGTGTTCACCACGTACAGCCCCGTCACGCAGACCGCCGAGGTAGCCGTGAAGAGGGCCGTCATGAAAGGGGCAAAGTCGCCGGTGGTGTTGAAGAAGGGCAGCCAGAGGAGAGTAGTGCCGACGGCGATAAGCCCGCCAAAACCGTACACCAGGACCAGGGGCGACTCAAACTTCCGCGCAGGACGGCGCCTGGGCGGGGCCGGGATGTAAACGGGCTGCAACGCTTCCTGGCGCGGGTGGCGGATGACCCGGTCACCCGGCCGCCGCTTCCAGCTCTGTATCATGGGGTGGCTTCCGCCTTCCCTTCCGCCTCCCTGGCCTCTCCAACGGTTGCTTCAGCTAGAAAGGCGGGAGGATATAGATAAACCAACGGTTCCAACCAGCCTGCGGTCCGCTTAACAGGTTACACCCCTTCGCCCGTCAAATGCACTCACCGCCAGACAGCGAGCCCCTCGCCTCGTGACACCCTGTTGCCCTTCCTGCTGCCGCCGATAACAGACCAGGAGCCCCCTCCCCTCGGGTGCAATGGACGAAAAGGCCACCTCTGGCTAGGGCAAACATGCAAGGTCCTTCCCTCGGTGCATTGTATATTCGTAATGCGCGGCTGTCAATTTGACGTGGCCCTACCTCCAGGGTCTTTCGGTTTTCCGAGCGCCCATGGG
>JACQUH010000292.1 GCA_016210375.1 Chloroflexota bacterium | reverse complement strand
GCCTCGGCAACGCCATGGGCAACTGCCAGAGTGAGCGGGATAAAAGGGGAGGGACAGGGCGATAGCCCCGTCCCTCCTCCTGTGCCACCTCTGGCTCCAGGAAGCTAGGCAGCGCCGCTGGTCTGAGGGGTAGTGGTTGCGGAAGGCGGTTGCATGTAGTAGCCCATGCCACCGCGCATCATGCCGTGGCCCCCACCATGACGGCCAAAACCATGGCCCTTCATGGCAAAGCCACCCATCACACCCATCACAGGGCCCATCACGTCAGGCCGGGCCTGGTACCACTTGTACAGCTCATCGGCCTGAGCCTGGGTGATGCGTCCCGCGGCCACCGCCGCGTCCAGCTTCCTCTTAAGCCCCTCGTCCTGCATCTCCCTGGCCACCGACTTCATAGCATCCTGCACCTGGGCCTCCCCCAGGCCAAGCTTCTCCGCCAGCCGGGCGGCAAAGCTCTTGATGGGGGACGTCCCATCGCTGCCAGCGTCCTGGGCCAGCACCGTCCCTCCGGTGATGCCCACAGCCAGGGCTCCCACCAGCAGCGCCACGAATAACCACTGTTTTCTCATGCGTACCTCCTGTCATGTCTTGTGTGGTTGCTTCACTATCTATAACGGAACTGGCAGCCAAAATGTCTGGTAGGCATGGAGTTGAAGCGACCGTTCCGCTATCATGATGGGACGCCAGACCGCTGCATTCTTGCTCCGGGGGTACGCCATGTCCCAGGCCGTCATACAGTTGCCCCAGGTTGGAGAGTCGGTCACCGAGGGCATCATCGGCAAGTGGCTCAAGAAGCCGGGCGACGCCGTGCTGAAGTACGAGCCCCTGGTGGAGGTGGTGACCGACAAGGTGACCATGGAGGTGCCTTCCCCCTATGCCGGCAGGATTACGGCGCTGCTGGTGGTGGAGGGCGACACGGTGCCTATGGGCGGGGCTATCGCCGAGATGGAGACGGCGGAACCGGTGGCCCCGTCGCGCCAGGCAAGGGAGGAGGCTACGCCCGAGTCCCCAGTTGCTCAACGACCGCCCGCAGTCCCTGCCATTGGCCGCACGGGGGTGCTGCTGAAGGATGTGCGCCCTGTGGGGCCGACAGGTTCCGGGGAGGAGCCGCCCATACCGGCGGAACTCGCCTCTGCCCTCCAGGGGGCTTCCATCGCTGCCGCGTCATCCGTTGAGAAGGCCCATTCTCTACAGCGTTACTCTCCCGTGGTGCGTAAGCTGGCCGACGAGCGCCACGTGGACCTGGCCAAGGTGCGTGGCACGGGACTGGACGGGCGTGTTACGAAAGAGGACGTGCTCCAGTACACAGAAGCCCGGAGAGCCCCCCCAGCTCCCGCAGCGCCGGCCCCTGCAAGGCTGGCTGGCCCCGCGCCTGCGGCCTTCCAGCCCGGCCAGGACGAGGAGGCCGTGCCCCTGACGCCTCTACGCCGCATCATCGCCGAGAACATGGTCCGCAGCGCCACGCAGATCCCCCAGGCGTGGAGCTACGTGGAGGCCGACGTAACCCCCCTGGTGGCGCGCCGAGAGGGCGCCAAGGGGGAGTTCCTGCGGCGGGAGGGCGTGGAGCTGACCTACCTGCCCTTCGTGATCAAGGCCCTGGTGGAGTGCCTGAAGGAGCACCCCATGCTGAACTCCGCCTGGGGAGGGGACAAGATTATCCTCAAGAAACGCATCAACGTGGGCATCGCGGTTGCAGCCCCTCAGGGGCTGGTGGTGCCCGTTGTCCACGACGCTGACCATCTGAGCATCGCCGGGCTGGCAAAGGCATGTCGTGACCTGACGCAGCGAGCGCGAGAGGGTGCGCTGGCCCTGGCAGACGTGCACGGCGGGACCATCACCGTGAACAACACTGGGGCGCTGGGATCAGTCCTGTCGCAGCCCCTGGTGAACCCGCCCCAGGCGGCCATCGTCACCACCGAGGCCATCATGAAGCGCCCCATGGTGGTGCCAGGAGACGCCATCGCGGTGCGCTCCGTGATGAACCTGTGCATCTCCTTTGACCACCGCATCCTGGACGGCGCCGAGGCGGGAGCCTTTATGCTGGCTCTGAAGCGCCGCGTGGAGGCCATTGGCCCGGAGACCCTGCTTTACTAGAGCTGGGCCACGAAGGCCAGGTCAGAAAATCTGAATCAAAATGAGGTTTCCCCGTCGGGAGCGCCCCATCCCTCCGCCCTGGAGGACTGGGCGGCCTGGACTTGGCTCCAGCGTGGAGCGCCTAAATCACGTTCATCTCCCTCAGCTTCACCAGGTCCTCTCTGGTGTAGCCGAGCACCTTAGTGTACACCTCTGCGTTGTGCTGGCCCAACAGAGGCGCAGGCATCCGGTACTTGGGGGGCGTCTCGCCCATGTTGAAGAGCCGGAAAGGGACCTTGATCCTCCCGATGACCGGATGGTCCACTTCCTGGTAGAAGTCTCTGGTGGCAAGCTGCGGGCAGTCGGCCAGGTCCTTGGGCGTCTGGACAATGCCAAACAGCATCCGGTACTCCTCCGACGCCGTCTTGAACAGCTCGTGCATCGTGCGACCCTTGACTGCCTCCAAGACCATGCGGTCAAACTCCACGCCGTTGACGATCCGCTGATCGTTATTGGAGAACCGCTCGTCTTTCATGGCCTCCACGCCAAAGAAGTCCGCAATATCGTCCCAGACGGCGCCTCCGCCCGTCTGGGCGATGAAGTAGCCGTCCTGGCAGGGCATGATGTCGCCGAACATGGTGCCTCCTGGACGGCGCCGCCCCTGTACTGCCCCTATCCAGCTATAGAAAGGCTGGTTGGTCACCAGGGAGGAGTTCACCACCTCCTGGACGGATACGTCCACGTGCTGCCCCGCGTCGTTAAAGTCTCGCAGCAGCAGCGTGAAGCCTGTGGAGAGCGCCCCGTTCATCCCCGCCTCATACTGCGCTTGGAAGCCGCCGTGCTTCAGAGGCTGGCGGTCCGTCGTGCCGCTGATGCTCATGATGCCGCTGGTGGCGTAAGCCACGATCTCCTCCCCCTTGAAGCCACTGTACGGCCCATACTGCCCGAAGGGGGTTATGGACGTCATCACGATCTTGGGGTTAATCTTCTCCAGGCTCTCATAGTCCAGCCCAAGAGATTGCAGATAGCCCGGCCTGAAGCTCTCCACCACAACGTCGGCCTCCCTCGCCAGCTCCTTGAAGACCCTCTGCCCCGCCCTGGTCTCCAGGTTCAGAGTAACGCCTCGCTTGTTCAGGTTCAGCAGCAGGAAGAAGAGGCTGTTCTCCCTGTGGGGGTCATCATGGAAGAAAGGCCCCATGGTCCTGCCCGCCTCGCCTCCTGGCGGTTCCACCTTGATAACGTCGGCCCCAAAGTCGGCCAGAATCTTGGCGCAGAAGGGGCCGGCTATCCCGTGGCTGATGTCCAAGACCCGGAGATCATCCAGCGCTGCTGGCGTCATGTCCGACAAACCTCCAGACTATCGGCGTAGCTCACCATCCCCTGCCCCTTTCCGCCTTCCCCTCCCCTGTGGAGCAGCGATTGGCACCGCCAGAGTATTCGGGTGGTACTATAGCCAACAGGCAGGGAAAAGACAAGACTGCCGATGTTCCTATCGTGAGTATCTGGGTGCGGCTCCGCCGCACCCAGATACTCACGATTACTATTCCCCTTCTCCCAAAGGGAGAGGGGAACTTAGACGGAGCTTGCCCGCGGCAAGCCGGTTGATTGATGGTCTCCAGTGCCAGGTCAGGCTAACAGTTACTCCTAAAGCTAGCAGCACCTGCCGAATCCAGCGCGTTGACCAGGGCATCAAAAAGGTGTATCGTCACCAACAGTTTTGATGGAATGCCATTAGCAGTTGCTATCTAGCTTGAAAAGGCGCCCTAGACCTTGCCTCCTGCTGAATCGGAAAACGCATCCTCTCCCCTGGGGCAAACCGCCACCGCCGCGCCTGCCACAGCCACGGAAGCCCCTGCCCTCCCACACGACGGCCCCTCAAGAAGAGCCAGGGACCTAAAGGGCCGGGACCTGACCCAGGGAAGCATCCCCAGGAACCTGTGGTGGCTGGCATGGCCCCAGGTGGTGGAAGGCGTCTTCAACGTCACCGACCAGCTTCTGGACATCTTCTGGGCGGGACTCATCGGTACCAGCACTATCGCAGGGGTAGGCACCGCCCAGACCTTCAAACAGCTCGTCATGAGCGGCCGGATGGGTCTGGATACTGCCATGCGCGCCCAGGTTGCCAGGGCCATCGGCGCAAAGAACTTCCGCCTGGCTAATCATCTGGCCCTTCAAGGATTCACCCTAAGCGCCAGCTTCTCCCTTGCCCTTGCTATCGTTGGCGTGCTGCTAACGGTGCCACTGCTCCGTATGCTGGGCCTGGGCCAGGATGTGATTGACGCAGGGGCGAACTACCTGCGTTTGCAGTTCGTCGCCGCTGCGGCCTTCTCCTTCCGGCAGATGGGCGGGGCAGCCCTGCAGGCCGCAGGGAATGCCATCATCCCCTTGAAGGCCACCACCCTCACCAGGGCAACCCACATCCTCCTGTCGCCCTTCCTTATCTTTGGCTGGCTGGGCCTGCCGGAAATGGGCATTCCTGGAGCGGCGCTAGCTGACGTGTTGGCCCAGGTCTTGGGGGCAGTGTGGAACTTCCGCGCTCTTTTCACCGGCCAGTCCCATCTCCATTTGAGCGTGCGGGAGTACCGCCTTGACCCCCCCGTTCTCTTGAGGACCACGAAAATCGGACTGCCTGCCTCGGTTACTGGCATGGAGCGTTCCATAGCCCAGCTCGTGGTGCTTGGCATTGTGGCTACCTTCGGCACACTGGCCGTTGCCGCCTTCTCCCTGACCCGCCGGGCAGAAAACCTGGCGCACCTGGGCGCCCAGGGGATGGGTGGGGCTACTGGTGTGCTGGTGGGGCAGAACCTTGGCGCAGGCAGCCCAGACCGAGCGCGCAAAACGGTCTATTGGGCGGTGGGGTATGTGTCCATGCTGGCGGCCATAACTGCTGCCCTGATGTTCGTTTTCGCGAATCCTTTGATGAGGGTCTTCACGCGAAACCCTGACCTGGTGCCGCTGGCTGCCTCCTGGCTCCGCATCCTCGTCATCAGCTACCTCTTTCTGGGACTGGGGCAAGTCTTTATGCAGTCCTTTAACACTGCGGGAGACACCCTGGCCCCGATGCTGATAACGCTCATGTGCATATGGGGAGTTCAGCAACCCCTGGCTATGATGCTCTCCGGCGAGAGCTTCCATTTAGGGGCCTTTGGACTGAGCGTGGTAGTGCCCATTGTTGCACATCTCGGCCAGTTTGGAATAGCCTGGGCCATGTCCATGTCTGGGCTGGTGCGCATCGCGCTGTACGTACCCTACTTCTTCTGGGGCCCCTGGATGAAGAAGCGGGTTATCTGAGGGAAGCACCTGCTTTTCCGGCAGGACGAGACCACCTGCCACAGCGCGGAGATCAGGAACGCCACGAAACACCCCTAGTCTGTTGACCTTTGCCCCGTCTCGGTGTATGTTCCCTTGGTGAACCCCTTAGACCAGCCCAGGCTCGGTGTGCTCATGGAAGGCCCCTCGTGTGACTAGTAACGATAGGTCACCCATGCAACCCTCCCAGCAACCAACGCCTCTCCTCATCCAGGCCCCTGTGTCCCTGGACGAGGAGTCGAACGAACTCTCCGCTCCTCCCACACAGGGGCAGCGCTTGCCTACCCGCGACCTCACCCGGGGCAGCATCCCCAGGAACCTGTGGTGGCTGGCCTGGCCCCAGATGGTGGAAAGTGTCCTGAACGTGGTGGACCAGATCGTTGACCTGGTCTGGGCAGGCATGATCAGCGTCAGCGCCATCGCCGGGGTGGGCATTGCACAGACCTACCGCCAGCTCACCATGACCGGCCGCATGGGGATAGATACTGCCATGCGGGCCCAGGTGGCCCGGGCCATTGGAGCCAGGGATATCCACCTGGCCAACAATCTTGCCCTGCAAGGTTTCACGCTCAGCGGCGGCTTCTCCCTTATTGTCGGCCTATCAGGCCTTATCTTCACGGTACCCCTTATGCGGCTCCTGGGTCTGGACCAAAGCGTCATTGACACCGCATCCTTCTATATGCGGCTCCAGTTCCTCAGTGTCGTAGGCGTTGCCTTCCGGCAGATGGGTGGGGCGGCCCTTCAGGCCGCCGGCGATGCCATCACACCTATGAAGGCCACCACGCTCACCCGGCTCACCCACATCATCCTTTCACCCTTCCTCATCTTCGGCTGGTTTTTCTTCCCGGAAATGGGCATCGCGGGGGCGGCCCTGGCCGATGTCCTTGCCCAGTTTGCAGGGTCCACGTGGAACTTCGCAGTGCTTTTCCGCGGCACTGGGCGTCTGCAACTGACCCTCCGAGGCTATCGGCCAGATCCCCCTGTCCTGTGGCGCACCGTCAAGATCGGCCTCCCTGCCTCCGTGACGGGCATGGAGCGTTCCACGGCGCAGCTTGTGCTGGTAGCGTTGGTGGCAAACTTTGGGACCCTGGCCGTGGCAGCCTTCTCCCTGACCCGGCGGGCAGAGAACCTGGCCCAGCTTGGCGGCGGCGGATTGGGCCAGGCCGCAGGGGTGCTCGTCGGTCAGAACCTGGGCGCCGGCAGCCCGGACCGCGCCCGCAAGACGGTGCTGTGGGCCTTAGGCTACGTCGTAGCCCTGGCGGGTACGCTCACCTTGATTCTCCTCACCTTCGCCCCTCTGGTGGTCAGGGCCTTCACCCGTGACCCCGAGCTGATCCCCCTTGGTACGGACTGGCTGCGTATCCTTGCGCTGAGCGTCTTCTGCCTGGGCACCGGCCAGGTCTTCGCCCAGTCTTTCAACACAGCAGGCGCCACCCTCATCCCTATGCTGGTGAGCCTCGTGAGCTTCTGGTTCATTGAGGTGCCTTTGGCCCTCATGCTCATGGGAACTCCTGTCCCGGTTGGCCTCTTTGGCCTCACCGTAACGTTCCCCACCCTCGCCCACTGGGGCCAGTTCGGCGTTGCCTGGGCCATCACCATCGCCATGCTCATCCGGGCCCTGGCCTTCGTGCCGTACTTCCTGGGCGATGGATGGCTGAAAAAGCGCGTCATCTGAGGGGCGCCTTCGCCTGGCCCCGGGGTAGCTCTAGGCCTTGGGTTGCGAGCCTCACCACATCATACCCCTAGTGATGGGGGTAGCGACCCGCAGCCTCCTCACGCTCCCATGAAAGCAGGGCGGACTGTTCGGCAGCCCCCCTGCTTTTATCTCATAGCAGTCCCATCGCTTCTTGCATGAATTGAGGAATCGGTGTGATGCGGCCGTGCCGCAACACACCGATTCCAACCTATCTTCTCCCCCTTCCCGTGCGGGAAGAGCCTGTCCCTTCTCTGCGCTCAGGGCAAGCT
>JACQUH010000300.1 GCA_016210375.1 Chloroflexota bacterium | reverse complement strand
CCACCAGGTATCGCCTGTCCCAGGAGGCCAGCGACACCCTGGCCGGCTCTGTCAACAATGTGCTCAAGAGGATCGGAGGCGCTGTGTGGCCGGAATTATTCAGCTGACAGCTATCAGCTTTCAGCACGAGAGGCGAGATGACGGGGAGTGACTGCCCTCGCCCCCTGGGAGAGGGTTAGGGTGAGGGTAACGGATGTCATTGCGATCCTTCGGCGGAAGGACGACGCGGCAATCGCCTTGATCTTGTTGTGCCTGGCCGCTATCCAGGCGATTGCTTCGCCTCCGCCAAAGGCGGATGGCTCGCAAAGACAGAATTTCAGACAATGCCGGACGCAAGCAAAGACCTTAAACAGACGATAAATGCGCTTGTCCAATCGGCCAGGGGGGCGGGCCACGGGCCGGTGGATACTGCGCCGGCCTGCGCCTTCGGGGCGGTGGTCGATCAGCGGCTCAAGGACCTGGAGAAGGGGCTGGAGGAGGTCAAGTCGCGGCTCAACAGCCTGATCTACCTGGTTGCCGGCGCGGTGCTGATAGAGGTGGTAATGCGCCTCATGGGGTAGTCCGATGATCTCACAAAAGCTCAGACCATACCAGGTCGAGGTGATGAGGGCGGTGGCTGACAGCGTGCTGGGCCGCAAGGGGCTGACCTTCTCGGTGGAGATCGCCCGGCAAGGGGGCAAGAACGAGCTGTCGGCGCAGCTTGAGGTGCTGCTGCTCACCCTGTTCATGGCCGGCGGCGGCAACGCGGTGAAATGCTCTCCCACTTTCAAGCCGCAGACCGTGATCAGCATGATGCGGCTCAAGGAACGGCTGAACGACGTGGGCTACTCAAACTTCTGGGCGCCGGAGCTGGGATATATGGTAAGGCTGGGCCGGGCGCGTCAGATCTTTCTCAGCGCCGAGGAATCGGCCAACGTGGTGGGGACTACCGCCCACATCCTGCTTGAGGTGGACGAGAGCCAGGATGTGTCCAAAGAGAAATACGCCAAGGAGTTCCGGCCCATGGGCGCCTCGACCAACGTGACCACGGTGCTTTACGGCACTGCCTGGGACAACTCCACCCTCCTCGAGGAGGTGAAGCAACTCAATCTGGAGCTGGAGCGCAAGGACGGGATCAAACGCCATTTCCGCTATGACTGGCAGGAGGTGGCCCGGTACAACCCGGACTATCTTCATTATGTGGAAGGCGAGCGGGCGAGGCTGGGGGAGAGCCATCCCCTGTTCCAGACTCAGTACTGCCTGCGACCGATATATGGCGGCGGCGGACTGCTCAACGCCGGGCAACAGGCGCAGTTACAGGGAACGCACGAGCGCTGCCGTCGCCCGCGAAAGGGCGGCATCTATGTCGCCGGAATCGACCTGGCCGGCGAGGCTGAGCAGGGGGAGGACGCCCTGTTGCGCGCCCTGAAGCCGGGGCAGGACTCCACGGTGGTAACTATCGGGGAGCTGGACTTCTCGGCGTGCAGCGAGGTCGCCCCGCTGCCCAGGGTCATTATCGTGGAACACTACTGGTGGACGGGGTGGCCCCACCCGGCGCTGTTCCCTCAGCTTCTCGATGTGCTGAAGAACGTCTGGGGGGTGAGGAGAGCAGTGGTGGATGCCACCGGCGTGGGGGCGGGAGTAGCGTCTTTCCTGGCCCATGCCTTGGGCAAGCCGGTGGTGACGCCGTTCCTGTTCACCCAGGCCTCGAAGTCCAGGCTGGGCTTTGATCTGCTGGCAGCGATAAACTCGGGCCGGGTCAAGATGTATGCCGGGGATGGCTCCAATGAGTACCGCGAGTTCTGGACCGAGATCGGCCAGGCCCGCAGCCATTACCGGCCCAATCAGACGATGAACTTCTATGTCGATCCGGCGGCGGGACACGATGATTTCCTGTCCAGCCTGGCCCTGCTGGTGGAGGCGGCGAAATACACGCCGCGCAGTGCTCGCGGGCATGTGAGGGGGGACTGCTGAAAAGAGGTGCAGGCCGAGAGTTTGGGGGCTTGCCCTGGTGAAGTCGAAGGGGTGTCCCGTAGGGGCGTTCGGCTGAACGCCCAGGGCGCATAGCCATGCGCCCCTACAAAATCCTCCAAGCTTGCGCTGAGTTTGCCGAAGAGACCGGGGGATAAAGGGGGGTTGATAATGACTTTTTCAGGAGGAACTAACGAGATTGTGGCGGACCTGCTGCCCGAGTACTCGGTGTATCACGATGAGGGCTGCGACCTGTTCTCCCTGTGCCTCGATTGTCCCCTGCCGCGCTGTCGCTACGATGAGAAGGTGGGCCGGAAACGGATAGACCAGCGGCTGAGGAATGCCCGGATGGCGGCGCAGCACAAGCAAGGCGTCAGCGTGGCCGAGCTGGCCGAAAGATTCAGGGTGAGCAAACGCACCGTGCAACGTGTGCTGAAGAAGGAGTTGCGTGAGTAGTCAGAAGGCGGAAGGCGGTCCTCTCCCCCTTTGCCAAAGGGGGATGAAGGGGGATTTAGCTCTTCGTGAAAGGGGAAATCCCTCTCAATCT
>JACQUH010000299.1 GCA_016210375.1 Chloroflexota bacterium | reverse complement strand
TTCTCCGAGTAGGCGTCCCAGGACAGGGCCCTGACCAGGAGTCTGTTCTTGCTGTACTTCTGGCCGCAGGGCACGCAGGTTCCAGGGGACTTGGCAGGCATGGCCGTGGAGCCTTCCGGGACCAGGTGCGGGATCTGCCAACTGATGTCAGGGCAGGGCGAGTCCATCAGGTGGTTCTTGCCACCCGTGAGGGAGACAGCGTCGAAGTACGTGTTGACTTCCTTGGCTAGCCTGGCCAGTTGGTCTTCCATGGTCTGCCTCCTGTGCTTGGTGGGGGTGAATTTCCATGTCTTAATTCTGACACAGGGCCGAATCTTATGGCAAACGTTGTTGCCAGCGGAGTTTCTGTTTGGCTATTAAGCATGTCAAACTGTGCGGTGGACCCGGCCCCACATCCGGAGGCAGACCGGACCCCTGGTGTGTTCTATCCACCGTTTCACCAGGGCCAACCGGGGGCGCACTGTTACTTCCTGGCTTCAGCCGGCTGAGGCACCTCCACCTTGAACGCCTTCGAGCAGCGCGGGCAGGACCCCTCTGCGATCGGGCCACCGTTCATGCGCCGCAGCGTCACGGGCTTCTGACAGCCGGGGCAGGTACTCTCGACGGCAGGGTGCTTCCGCTCGAACTCCTTGGCCTGCTTGTCGCACTCGCTGTTGCGGTGCAGCTTGCCGTCCCAGGGGCAGACCAGGTCCGCGTACTTTTCCAAGAGCGGGCCGGCCTCCACGTAGCCCTCCCGGCAGAACGCGGTCGCGGCGTCCATCAGGGCATCGGTCAGCTGACCATCGGGCAGCTTCAGGTCCTTCTTCAGACGGTCCTTGAACTGGTCTCGCGTGTCTCGGTGCAGCATCATTCCTCCAGCATGTCGGCGATGAACTCGATGGCGCCGGCCCACGACGCCTTGGCGAACAGCAACTCCTTGAGGGCGGGCCAGGCATACGTGCCGGGCTTGATGTCGCCCGGGTACTCCTGGCGACCGCACGGGTCGTACTCCGGAACGATCAGTTCGACGTCCAGGTCGGGCAGGGTGCGTACCAGATCACGCACCGCGGCAGGATCTCCCGCCTTCTGACGCAGTGCTTCGACCAATTCGGCTTGCGTCATGCCTTCTTCTGTGCCTCCCGGTCCTGGTGGCGCAGCAGGTCCTTCAGGTCGCTCAACATCCACGCCTGGGCCGAGAGTTTCGAGGCGTTCGAACAGTTCGTCCAGCCGTCTGTGGAGCGGTGCGTGCCGTGGCGGGCAGCGTCAATCACCTGGCGCTCGATCTCCTTGATCGTCTCTGCCAGGGCCTCTCGGGTGCCGGCCTGCTTGACCCTGTCCAGGTACTTCAGGCCCTCCTCCGCTTCGACCGCCTTGCCCATCCGCCACTCGGCCAGGTACTGGAGCGACGTGCCCTTGGCGACCAGGGCCTGGAACTCCGCGATCACCTCCTGGCGCATCTTGATCTTCGACCCGAGCCAGTACAGGACCTCCTCTGAGAGCGGTGTCTTCGTCTCCGTGGTCATGGTCTGCCTCCGTTCGTGGTCTTGGCTTTCGCCTATCCCCGCTGGCAGCGGGGCATTTCGGCCGGTCGCCATCCGGCCCTCATCAGGGCGAGCTAGTCTTCGTCCTCTTCCTCCTTCGCTCTGGCCTTCAACTCGTCCACCTCGCGCTCCAGGCCCTCCCGGATGCTGTCGATGCTCCCGATCTGGCGGTACCCGTCGATAAACGCCTGGACGTTGCCGATCAGGTACGACTTCAACTGCCCGTGCACCCAGGACGGGGCGCCACTGGTCCTCGCCATCCGTGCGGCATCCTCAGCCGCGGCCACCGCCTCCTCCAGCTTCTCCTTGACGCCGTCCAGGGCATCGAGCAGGTCCGTCAACTCGCGCTGGGTCATCGTGTGCTCAGCCATCATGGCTACCTCCCTTTGGTTGTCTGGGTCAGCCGCGCCCTCGTGCAGTCGCCACAGGACTGCGGCTTGCCAGTGAACTGCTCAACCTTCAGACCCATCAGGGTCAGACGACCTCTGCACTCCTGGCACCGTCCGGTGGGCATCATGACTACTTGCTCCTCCGGAACATCCAGGAGGGGACCTCCATGCGGTGCAACTCCGTGTACCCCAGGGCCTTCAGGTGCTTGCAGGGAAGCTTGTACTCCTGTCCGTTCTTCAGCAGGGGCTGGCTGAACCTCCAGGCGGGGCACATGCAGTACACCTGGCCCCCGCTGGACTCCCGGATCTCGTAGTGCTTGCCCGGGTCCGTCTGGGACTGGGCTGTCATCAGTACCTTCATTCTGCCTCCTGTGGTGGGGTGGATTGGCCCTACCCTGAGTCTGTCACAGTGGCAGAACAGTTGTCACGCCGTGATACTTCTAAATGCGCGCTGGAATGTAGCGATTGTCAAACTGTGGCTGGCGGTCAGGTCAGACGCCCAACCGCCAGCCCAATGCGTCTAGCAGTCCTGGAAGCTGTTCGACGCCTCCTCCATATGGATCGTGACGATCTGGGACGCCTGGCACTCGGTGCAGGACACCTTCACCTGGAGGTCCGCGCCGTACATGTGCTTGCG
>JACQUH010000291.1 GCA_016210375.1 Chloroflexota bacterium | reverse complement strand
GTGCGGCCATGTTGAGCACCTAGGGCGAGGCTGGCACGGGCAACATCGTGGAGGCGGTGAGGCACATGCGCGCGGTGATGTCCGAAATCCGCAAGGTGCAGCACATGTCTGAGGACGAGCTACAGGCAGAAGCCAAGGCCCTGGGCGGCTCCCTGGACATCCTGCGGCAAGTCAGGGACCTGGGCCGCCTGCCGGTGGTGAACTTCGCTGCTGGCGGCGTGGCCACCCCTGCCGACGCTGCCCTGATGATGCTGCTTGGCGCGGACGGCGTCTTCGTTGGGTCGGGCATCTTTAAGGCCGGCCAGAACGAAAAAACAGAGACAAGAAAGATAGAAGTCCAAACTAGGATTGCCAAGGCCATCGTAATGGCTGTGACCCACTACAAAGACCCTGGCATCATCGCCGAAGCATCCAAGGGTCTGGGTGAGGCTATGCCGGGTATTGACATCCGCACTCTCAAGGAAGAGCAACTGCTGGCTGTACGGGGCTGGTGACCTTGGCCAAGGTTGGCGTCCTGGCGCTTCAGGGGGACTTCGCCGAGCACCTGGCCGTCCTGCGGCGGCTGAATGTGGAGGCCACGGAGGTAAGGCTCCCGGGCCAGCTTGAGGGCCTGGATGGCCTCATTATCCCCGGCGGAGAGAGCACTACGATTGCCCGGCTCATGGATGTGTACAGCATCCGAGAGGCGCTCCAGCGCAGGGTTAAGGAGGGGATGGCCGTGTGGGGAACGTGCGCCGGCATGATCCTTCTGGCAAGGAGGCTGGTGGAGGACCGCCCGGAGCCCCTGGGGTTGATGGACCTGGAGGTGCGGCGCAACGCCTACGGCCGCCAGGTGGACAGCTTTGAGGCGGACATCCCCATCAAGCCTCTGGGAGAGAGTCCCTTCCATTGCATCTTCATCCGTGCGCCCAAGATCGTGAACGTTGGCGGGGGTGTTCAGGTCTTGGGTTCCCTTGCAGAGGGGGGCGTGGTTGCCGCCCAGCAAGGCAAGCTTCTGGCCACGGCATTCCACCCCGAGCTTACTGACGATACGCGGTTCCACAAGTATTTCCTGGATCTGGTGGCGGCGCCGCAAGCATGATACGCGTAATGGGTCCGTCCGATGTTTTCTGGATTGCTGCGTTAACGGCTCCAGACCTCGCAGCGATGCCGCTGTGCGATCGGGAGGGAGGGCAGCCCAGCTTCCGCGCCGGACCCTTCCTGGGCGAGCGGCTGCGCTACCGGCGCTCTGGCGCTTGCCTGGTGGCTGCGGAGAAAAGGGCAGGGAACGGCCTTGTCTCCTTGCGCCGGAGCGGCGGCCCTACAGCATGGCAGGTAGACCACCTGGCCCTGCCCCAGGAAGGGGACTCACCCCTGTGCGACCTCCTGGCGGCAGCTTCGGCCTACGCCGCCAGGCGGGGCGCGGAGCGGCTGTTTCTCCACCTCCCAGAGGAGTGGGATATTCAGAAAGAGGCGTGTCGCTCCGGCTTTACGGTCTCCTCCCAGGTCCTGCTGATGATCTTGCGCGGACGCCGTGCCCTGGCGGGGGACACTCCGGCCCTTGCCCTGCGCCGGCGCGCCCCCGCCGATGACCTTTCCCTGTTCCGCCTCCATAATGCCTGCACGCCCGCAGAGGTGCGCTATAAGGTCGGTCTCACGCTTCAGCAGTGGAAGGATGCCCAAGCTCCCCGCAGCAGGAGCACCAGGGAGCTGGTGCTGACCCAGGACGGGCAGAGCAGGGCGTGGCTGCGCCTGGACCGCCACCGGAGATGGACCAAGGTGCGCATGGAGGTGCATCCAGACTACCCGATAGATATGCAGTCGGTAGTGGGATACCTTGCCCGGCTCAGTCCCCAGCGCGGTATCCTGTGGGAGGTGCCAGAATATCAGGGCTGGTTGCACTTTGCGTTGGAGCGCATGGGGTTTGAGGTCAGCGGATGCTACCGCCTCCTCGTTCGCTCTCTGGCGCCCATGGTGCGTGAACCGGCGTGGGCGCCCGCTCCAACCTCGGTCTAGCCGTCGTTGGTGGCGTTGCGGGACGGCACACTCGTGGAGGAAAATAGGTCTTGAAGATACTGCACCCTGACGGTCTGGAACAGGACGACCTAACCCCTTCTGGTTCCCTTCTTCCCGCGCGGGAAGGAGGAGAAGATACCCATGAATCCGTGTGATGCGGCGAAGCCGCATCACACGGATTCGTCCCGTTATCGTCCCCCTCTCCGCGCCGGAGAGGGGGACCCCAGGAGGAGAGGTCTGAACCCTCCTATTTTCAAGGCAGGCTAGCAGGGATGGTGTAGAAGAAGAACAGTGCCCAAGATTATCGTCGACGACCTGCAAGCGTTACTGGATACGTTGCCGCCCCATGTGTTCGGGCCTTTGCGTGAGCGAAGCGACCTGGGCGACCTGATAGAGGTCGTGCTGGACCTGGGCAGGCCGCCCGAGGCGCGGTTCCCCGGGTCAGAGGTCTATCTCAGCGCCAGGGAAGCGACCGAAGAGGACCTTCAGTACGTCATCCATCGCATCGGCGCCTTTGGAGACGACAACAGGGCAGGCGTTGAGCGCACGCTTCACCGGTTCTCCGCCATGCGGAACCGTCGCGGCAAGATCGTGGGCATCACCTGCCGGGTGGGGCGGGCCGTCTTTGGCACCATCCAACCGGTGGAAGACCTTATCGGGTTGGACAAGAGCATCCTGCTGCTTGGCCGCCCGGGAGTCGGCAAGACGACTATCCTGCGGGAGGCCGCCCGCGTGCTGGCCGACGATGCCCATAAGCGCGTCATCGTCGTGGACACCTCCAACGAGATCGCCGGGGACGGAGACATCCCTCACCCCGGCATTGGCCGCGCCCGGCGCATGCAGGTCCCCACCCCAGTCCTCCAGCACCACGTGATGATTGAGGCGGTGGAGAACCACATGCCCCAGGTC
>JACQUH010000293.1 GCA_016210375.1 Chloroflexota bacterium | reverse complement strand
TACTGGGACGTGGTCTGGGTAGGCAACCGGGGGACGGACGGGGCGCACCTCCCTGTCCAGCGCCACCTCCAAGGATTCGGCGATGCCCTGCTCCAGGGCCTTCTCCCCTGTGATGGCAACGGGCAGCCCGCCGATGCTTGCCGCATCCTCCTCCCCGCCGTAGGCAGCCATCTGCTCCACTGCCAGGGCCAGCGCCGCAGTCCCAGACATGTCCTCATCCCACGGGCCTGGCATGTCCAACTGGTGCTGGATCTGGGGTACCCCGTTCTTCACCAGGGCCAGCTCAACCGAGCGGCTACCCAGGTCTAGAAGGATGCCATCGGCCAGGCCGCAAGCCAGGGCGAGGGCCACAGGCCGTGGGTAGGCGGCTCGGGGCCTCGCAGCAGCCCCTCGGAGCAGGCCCACATGGAGGTCCACCGCCTGGGCAGGGGCCACGGCGGCTACAACCGCATAGCCCCGGCCTGCCCGCTGGCGACGCCAGGCGATGTCCACCTCGGCCTGGGAAAAGGGGACGCTCTCCAGGAGCTCCGCCGCGACCACCTGCCTCAGGTACCTGCCGGCCATCCTGGGCAAGCGCAGCTCTCTGATGAGGCAGAGGCTGGAAGGCAGGCTGGTCACCAGCCGGGCCTTGCGGGGGCAGAGGTCTCTCAGCAAGGCGCGGAGCTGCTCCGTGGAAGGGAGGGCGTCGCCTGTGGCCTCTTCGCCCACCAACGCACCTGGGGGTAGCGTCGCCTTGCCCCAGGCCACAACCTGCAGCCCGCGCAGCAGGACCACCCTGGCCACGCCGTCATGGATGTCCACGGTGACGCGCCGCCGCCGCTGGACAGGCAAGGCCGCAAGCATCCCTCTCCGAGGAGGCGCGGCCTCGGCTTTCCGACCTTCCGGCCGGGCCAGGGCGTCCCCGGGCAGGGGCAGGGACGCGCCCTCGCTGGCAGGCGGGAGAGTCGTGGGCGGGGTGGCGTCGTTGACGAGGCTACTTCTTCGTTGGAGTCGGAGTGCCAATTCCTGGGCCTTTCTTGGGAGGGATCGCCCTGGGGGAGAGGTGAACGGTGAGCTGCATCTGCGCCAGAGGGTCTGCCTCCAGACCGCTGAACCGCACGCCTGTCACTGAGGCCGTGGGTGCGCTGGCCTGTACCAGGGAAAGGAAGTGAGAGACGCTTTCTGGGCTCCCCTGGAGCGTCACTGTCATGGGCATGGCCTGGTACTGGACTCCCCCCTGGACAAGGGGCGAGGTTTCCCCTACCGTCACCGAGAGGAGGACTGCCCCTGCCTCCTCCGCAGAGGTGATGAGCATGGCGGTGAGCTGGGCCGTTTCGGGGTAGGAGAATAGCGCCGTCACCTCGGCAAGCTGCAGGCCCTGGGCTGCCGAGTGCTGGGCCAGGACTTCCTCGGTGAGCGGGGCGTCCTGGGGTACCCCGGAGGCTGCCTGGGCCCTCGAGGCCAGGTCCGACAGGCGGGCAGAGACCTGCCAGTACCGCAGGCCAAGGAAGGCGTAAAAGGCCACGAGGCACAGGGCGACCACGGCCAGGACGACGGCCCAGGCCCTGGCCCGCGCCTTATTTGAATGAATCCATACTGGCATAGATAGGCACAAACATGGAGAAGGCGATGAGCGCCACGATGCCGCCCACAATGAGGGTGGAGACAGGCTCCAGCATGCCCAGGAGGCTGTTCAGACGCTGGTCCAGGTGCTTCTGGTAGGCCGTCGCGGCGTCATTCATGGTGCGAGCCAGCGTGTTGCTTTCCTCTCCGATGACGACAAGCTCTACGAAGAGCGTGGGAATGACCGGATGCCTCTTCAGGGCCTCGGCCAGGCCGTGGCCGCTGAGAAGGCTCTCTTCTGCCTCTTGGAAGGCGCGTTTCAGAGGCAGGTGACGGCAGCCGGACAGCCCCAGTTTCAGGGCATCGGCCAGGGCCACGCCGGAGCCCAAGAGCAAGGACACCGTGCTGGCGAAGCGCGACATCTCTTTGGCGATGACGAGCCCACCCAGCAGGGGGAGCCTTGTGCGGGCCAGGTCCATCCAGTAGCGTACCCCGGTGATCCGACGCAGCAAGGACACCATCACCACGAAGGCGAGGGTCCCCAGGGTCATCTCAAGGAAGTGGTCCTGGATCCCGTTGAACATGGCGAGGGTGATCCGGGTCACCAGGGGAAGCTCGTCGCCCATGCGCTCAAAGACCTTGAGCATGGGAGGCAAGGCAAAGAGCATCAGGATCACCACCGTGACGACGGCGAGGCCGATGATGGCCAGGGGGTACATCAGAGTGCGCACCGCTTTCTGTTTGGCCTCCTCCTCCTGCTGAAGGATGTCCGCCATCTCCTCCAGGGCCGGCCCCAGACGGCCCGTGTGCTCGCCCACCTCCACGATGCTGATGAACAGGGGGTTGAAGACGATGGGGTGGGCCGCCAGGGCCTCAGAGAAGCTGCCGCCCTGGTCCAGGGTGCGGCGGATGTCTTCCATGGTGCGGCGCATCAAGGTGGTGCGGCTTTCCCGCTGCATCATGTCCAGGACCCGCACCAGGTTGCCTCCGCTAGTAAGCATGGTGGCCATGTTGCGACAGAAGTGAACCAGCTCTGCTGTTTTGACCCGGTACAGCGAGGGGAAGAGGGTGAGCGCAACGTTCCGCTGGCGCAGGGGGACCACAGTCAGTGGCTTGTAGCCCTGGCTGGCCACCTGGGTGTGGGCTTCGCCCACGGCCCGAGCATCCAGGCGGCCCTTGACGATTCCCTCCTCCATGTTGTAGGCCAGGTACCTGTATCGCATGGGTCTGTCTCCGGGAGGCGTGTAGCGCCTCGGTTCAACGCACCGTGGCGCAAGACGACCTAACCCCCTCTGGCTCCCCCTTCCCCCAGGGGAAGGGGGAGAAGATAGGTTTGAATGGGTGTGATGCGGCAAGGCCGCATCACACCCATTCTTCGGATCATCGTCCCCCTTCCTGTGCGGGAAGAGCCTGTCCCTTCTCTACGCTCAGGGCAAGTTCCTTGGCGGAGGAAGGAGGGACCCAGAGGAGGTTAGGTCAAATAGTCGTTGACCATAAGTCGGGGGTAACACGAACCCCAAACCTGGCACTTGTGGTCTTTGACTAAATAGATGTTCAATTCAACCCCCCCGACTAAAGTCGGGGGTTGGCTGCACTCAAACCTGGCACTTCAGTGCCAGGCGGAGTCGGGTTATTTTGTCAATGACCTTCAGTGCCAGGTCATGCCTAGTCCAGGGAGAACAGCACGCGCATGACCTCGTAGGGCGTCGTTGTGCCCTGCTTCACCTTCACCATGCCGGCATGTCGCAGCGGCGTCATGCCGTCCAGGAGAGCTCGTTCCAGGAGCTGCCTGCGGGAGCCATCGGCCAGGAATATCTGGCGAAGCTCGTCGGACACCGCTAGGAGCTCAAAGACGCCGGTCCGCCCCCGGTACCCGGTGTGAGCGCACACGTTGCACCCCAGGCCATAGGCAAAGGAGTGCTGCGCCTCTCTCATCTCCTGGGCATAGGCTTCCTGCTCCACGGCGGGCGCAGTCTTCAGGGCCTTGCACCCGCTGCACACCACGCGGACCATGCGCTGGGAGAGTATGCCCGCCACGGAGGAGGCGATGAGGTACGGGGCCACGTCCAGATCCCGCAGGCGGACCAGGGCTGAGACGGAGTCGTTGGCGTGGAGAGAGGTGAGCACCAGGTGTCCCGTCAAGGCCGCCTGGGTGGCGATGGTGGCGGTCTCGTGATCTCGGATCTCGCCCACCAGGATGACGTCGGGGTCCAGGCGCAGGATGCTGCGGAGCTGATTAGCGAAGGTGATGCCGGCCTCGGCATGGATCTGCATCTGATTGGTGTCGGCGATCTGGTACTCCACGGGATCTTCCAAGGACATCACGTTCTGCTCCATGCGGTTCATCTCCAGGATGGAAGCGTAGAGCGTGGTGCTCTTGCCCGCTCCCGTGGGGCCGCAGACGATAATCATGCCGTGAGGCAGGCGCAGGAGCTTGCGGAACCGCCCCAGGGCATCGGAGGCCATGCCCACCTGGTCCAGGCCCAGGAGGGTGAACCGCTTGTCCAGCAGGCGCAGCACACCCATCTCGCCATGGACGGTGTTGCTGATGGCCACGCGCACGTCTACCTTGTGGTCGCCCACCTCCGACGTGAAGTGGCCGTCCTGGGGGCGACGCCGCTCGGCGATGTTCAGGCCCGCCATGATCTTGAGGCGGGAGATGATCAGTGGGTGCATCTTCGTGGGCAGGGTCATAACGTCGTGCAGCAGGCCGTCTATCCGGAAGCGGACCCGCAGATGGGCCTCTGCCGGGGTCACGTGGATGTCCGAGGCCCTGTCCTGGGTCGCTTGCTGAAGGAGCAGGTCTATGACCTGGGCGGGCGGCGAGTCTACGAGCTGCCGGGCCGTGACCTTCCCGCCGGTCGCTTTACTGGGCGTCTCCTCGGACTCTTCCCCCAGGCCCTCGGTGAGCCGGTAGGAGATGTCAATGTGCTCCAGGATGTCC
Organism: Chloroflexota bacterium; assembly: GCA_016210375.1. Taxonomy (GTDB): domain Bacteria; phylum Chloroflexota; class Dehalococcoidia; order Lucifugimonadales; family JACPCL1; genus JACPCL1. The sequence continues at coordinate 5,615 of JACQUH010000293.1, read as the reverse complement.
TCAGCGGTGGCGATGATGGGGTGGAGGACGCACCCTGTGCGGACTCGGAGGTCATGCATGGTGCGATAGTCCGTGGGGTCGGCCATGGCGACCGTCAGCTCAATCCCGCTCTTCCTGAGGGGGAGGACCCCGTAGCGCCGGGCGATGTGCTCAGGGACTGTCTCCAGGGCATCGGCGTTAATGGCCTGGCTCCGCAGGTCCACCATGGGCACGCTGAGGTGGAGGGCCATGAGGGCAGCCATGTCCCGGGGCAGGACGAGGCCCTCACGCACGAGCACCCGCGCCAGGGAGAGCTTCTGCTCTTGACCGGTGAGGCGGGCCTGCAGGAGCTGCTCCGGGCTTACCGCCCCCAGATTCACTAGCAGGTCGCCCAGCAGAGCGGACCGGCGTCCCTGGCGCTCCGCCGGGGGAAGGTGGGTGATAGCGGTAACCCCTGGCAGACGCGGCAGGGTAGCCGGGGCCTCTATGGATTGAAGGCCGTTAGTGGACACGGACCTCGGACCTCCCCGGGAAAGCTGCGACTGTTGCGCATGGCGTTACGGATGCCAACTCGGAGATGAAACAGGGGCAGTGCTGTCATTCCGAGTCTCGAAGAGTCGTGAACGAGGGATGACAACAAGGCATCAGTCCCCCTGTTTACAAGGCAGGGAGTAGACCAGGGTAGCCTGAGGAGGCTTACGGGCCTGGGTCCTCCGTGTCCAGCCAGACGGACACTTCCACCTCTTGGGAGGCATCGTTGGAGTCTTCCGCGAGCTTCTGGACGCTCTTCATGTGAGAGAGCATGTAAACCAGGTCTTGCGGCTCCCTGAGGTTGATCCAGATGTTCAGCTCCTCTCCTTGGCCGCTCAGAAGGCGCAAGATGTTGAGCTGCGGCATCTGGCCCAGGGTGTGGACGAACTGAAGGGTGTGCTGGAGGCTTTCCGCTGGCCTGACCTTCAGCCGCACGGTACCTTCGTACATACGGCCAGGAACAGCCGATACGACCTTGACGGAGCTGCCGGCCTCCCTCAGCCCGGTTGGGCCGCCCGGCGTTTCCCCTGGCGAGGCGGCTGGCGTTGGGAGAACGGCCTTCCCTGGCACACTCGCGACGGACGCTGTGGGCGGGTCGGAAACTACCCGGCCCGTGTTATTGCGGAGCCCTGGTGGGACGGCGTCGCTGGCATTCCCCCGCAGTGGGTCAGGCCGGGCCTCCTCTCCGGAAAAGACCTCGGCTAAGGTGGCCCCAAGCTCCTGTTGGAGCATTCCCAGGAACCGTGCCCTGGCCCCTTGCAGCGTGGTATGTACCTCCTGGAAAAGACGGCCCATGTCCAGGGACATGCGGTCCGCACGCCAAACCAGCGAAGGGGCCGTCTTGCGGTCCATGAGGGTGGGACCATCCCCCTGGGGCCGCTCGGTCTCCTGGTCGGCCAGGGCCGCAGGGGGCGTTAGCCCGTTTTGCGGCGGCTGCGCTGGCGGCGTACTGGCCTCGCCGCTGGGGTAGGTCTTCATGGCCCCTCCTTGCTTGCCCTGGCACCGCCCTTCCCCCAAGAAGGTCGGCGGGCTAGGAGTTTGGCCCCAGGGATAGCCATCCCAACCGCAGTGCCGTGACGACAGCGTGGGTGCGGTCCAGCGCCCTGAGCTTCACCCTGATGTTGGCCAGGTGGTTCTTCACCGTACGCTCAGAAATGCACAGGTGGTGGCCGATGAGCTTGTTGGAGCACCCTTCTGCCACCATCTCCAGCACTTCTCGCTCCCGGAGGGTGAGGTGGCTGTAGTACAGGGGAATGGTATCCGTCACCTGGGCATATCCTTTTGCCTCGCCTACAATTGGGCGGGCCAGGCGCTGCCCTTGTCCGGCGTGGCCTCGCATCGCTGTTGTGCTGAGCATAGTCTTCTCCACTGCCGCCTAGCCAGGCCAGGGTCCGGCCGCTCCTACTGCGATAGCAGCGTAGCAGAGGGTTGTGAAGATGACGTGAGGGGTCTGTTAGAAGAACGTGAGAACCCGCCTAGGCCTATAGGACGATATGTTTGGCTCCATTGTTGTCCTAGCATGGTGCTGGTGAAAGAGGATGAACAGGCATGGGTGTGTATCCCCCAGGGGTAACGGGGGTGTGCTCCTGCTGGAAACGGCAATCGCCCTTCTGGTGCTTGGCGTCCTGAGTGGGGCAGTGCTCATGGGCCTGTCCACCGTGCAACGCTCAGGGGCCAAGACGGAAAGCCAGGCGGTGATGGAGAGCCTGGCCCGCAACCAGATGGAGTACGTGTTCTCGCTGCCGTACCAGGACCCTCCGGCAACGTATCCCTCCCTGAGCAGCGTGCCGCCGGGTTACGGGGTCACGGCACTGGCCGAGGAGTACGTTGCGGGGGACGCCAATATCCAGGAGCTTGTCGTGAGGGTCACCTTCGGCGACCAGGAACTTCTGGCCTTGCAGACGCTTCGGGCCAGGTGAGGGCTTTTCATGAAGACCCTCGAGCGAACCGGGGGACCTCTCTGCTGCGTGCGGGACGCCGCCCAGGGCCCGATCTGCCGCCGGCAACTGGGGTTCACCCTCTTTGAGACGCTGGTGGCCGTCAGTATCCTGGCAGCCGTAATGACCATGGCCAGCGGCGGCATGTACCAGGCCCTGTCGGTCCGGCGGGGCTGGCAGGACCGCATGACAGCCGTGAAAGACCTGCGCCATGCAGGGAGCTGGTTTGCCGGCGACGCTCTGAATGCAGAGTCCACGGACCTCGTGGACGGCGCGCCGCCCGCCGGAAGCGTGACCCTGGGCTGGACCGACGGAGCGGGGACGCCCCATACGGCGAGCTACCACGCGGTGGGCGGTGACCTGGTGCGGGAGTACGATGGCGCCGCCATGGTGGTGGCAAGAGAGATGCAGTCCGTTTCCTTCTCCCTATCCGCAAGGGTACTGACCTTTCAGCTCGCCGTGTCGGCTGCGCCAGGGCAGGCCGAAAGCACGACTCTCACCACATACCTCCGGGTGCTCCAGTGAAAACGAGGGCCGCCCGCTCGGAGAAGGGGATTGCGCTGGTGGCAGTGCTGGCCTTCATGGTCCTGGCGTTGCCCCTGGTGATGGCGGCCCTGGCCTTTGCCAGTACCCTGAGCCTTGACTCCGGGGTAAAGACGCGCATCCTCAAACGCCAGTACGCCCTGCTGGGGGCCAGCCAGCACGCTATCTATCGCGTCGCCTATGAGCCTGGGTACATGGATGGCCTGGAGGCCGGCGTCCCGGCAATCTACTCTCTGGACCTGAACGGTGAGACTGTCACCGTGACGATAGAGAAGATGGTGGACCCCCCGGAGGCGCCGCCGCCTCCGAACACAGATAGCTCTCGCAGGCTGCAAACCTACAAGGAGGTGACGCCGACCTCCGCATCGCCGGGGGTCTACACCGTCTTCACCTACACCATCATCGTCAGGAACCAGGATGACGAGCCGGAGAAGGTGACAAAGGTCCACGATGGGCTGCCGCCAGGGTTCACCTACCTTGCTGGCTCTACCACAGGCGAGACCACCAACGACCCAGCTATCACGACCCATGACGACGGGTCTGGTGTGTACCAGGAGCTGGTGTGGAACCTGTCGCCTCTGCACATCACCCTGCAGCCGGGGCAGCAAGCGACTGTGGCCTTCCAGGCAGGGGCAACGCCTGTCCAGGGTAACTACTGCAACCGGGCTTGGGCGGAACCCGGCGATGACCTGACCAGCACGGGACTCACGGCCAGGATAGCCGTGGGTTCACCATCGGCAGCTCTTTGCCCGGGAGAGGCGGCAACGGTCACCAAGACGGTACAGCCGAGGGTAGTGGCAGGCGGCGTTCCGACAACCTTCACCTACGCTATCGCCATCAATAACATTGGCACGCAGGATGTTGGCGTATCGCAGATACGGGACTTGCTGCCATTGAACTTCAGCTATGCGACGGGGTCTACTGCGGGAGACATCACCACGGCAGACCCCACGACGATGCTGTTCCAGGGGAGCCAGCGGCTGGACTGGAACTTCAGCCCCTCTGTTATGGTGCTGGCGGGCCAGGCCCGTACCCTGGCCTTCCACGCTCAGGCCCAGGTAGATCCGGGGGACTACTGGAACCAGGCCTGGGTGACCTTTGATGAGCTGGACTACTCGGTGTACACCTGGCCTACCGCCCTGGTCAGGGTCATGGGGGTGGTGAAGTCCTCGGTGACGGACGGCGAAGCCACCGCCGACAGCGAGGTATGGGTGGGGTCAGACGCCTATAGCCTGGCCTGGTGGAACCTCAGGCGGTAGGGGGGCGATAGCGGTAGCCAAACTCCCGTACCGTCTCTATCAGTTGCGGCTGCCTGGGGTTGTCCTGGAGCTTCTTGCGCAGGTAGCCAATGTACACCCGCACGTTCTCCGGGCCGCATTCCCTTTCGCCCCAGCACTGGTCCAGGAGGCGGTCTGGGGCCATGACCATGCCGGCGTTCTTTACGAGAGCCCCCAGCAGGCGGAACTCCTGGGGTGAGAGGTCAAGCCTCTCCCCCCGGTGGTAGACCAGATGCTTCCGGAAGTCCAGGCTCAAAGCGGCGTCGTGGTACTCCTCCCTGGGGGAAGCGGCATCCCTCTTGCGCAACGCTGCCTGTACCCGGGCCACCAGCTCCAGGGTCCCAAAGGGCTTGCCCAGGTAGTCATCGGCGCCGCCGTGCAGGCCCTTCACGACCTGTTGCTCCTGCCGGAGAGCGGTGAGCATGATGACCGGCGCCTCGGACACCTCGCGGATGCGCTCCAGCATCTGCCAGCCATCCATGTAGGGCATCAGCACGTCCAGCACTACCAGCTCAGGCCGCCAGCTATAGAAGGCCTTTAGCCCCTCGCGCCCGTCGCAGGCCACGGCGGTCTGGTAGCCCTCTGCCTCCAGCACCTCCCGCACCAGCAGACGGACCGGCTCTTCGTCATCCACTACCAGAACACGGGTTGCCATTGGCCCTCCCTCCCTTTGGTCCTGGAGCTTCGCCGCCACCACAATCATAGCCCTCCCAGGCGGACCGGACAATTGTCCATGTGTTTAACCATCCTCTGCCAAGGGGGAAGGACTCCGGCAACTGCGCCGCCGGTCACTCCTCTCATCGCGCTATTCTTGGCCTGGATACCCTATGGGCCATCGCCAGGACGAAAGGTCACGTCGGTTTCCCCCGCTCCCCCCACCACTTTCGGAGGCGTTCCGCGACCTCCTTTTCGTAGCCCTGCTCGGAAGGCTCGTAGTAGACCTTGCCCTTCAGGTTGTCCGGGAGGTTCTGCTGGCCGGAGAAGTGCCCTGGGTAGTCGTGGGAGTACTGGTATCCCTGGTGGTAGCCCAGGTCTCGCATCAGGGCGGTGACGGCGTTGCGCAGGTGCAAGGGCACGGGGTCGCTGCGGGTGGAGCGCACGTCCTGCATGGCGCGCTCCAGGGCGGCGTAGGAGGCGTTGCTCTTGGGGGCGGTGGCCAGATAGACGGTGGCCTCGGCCAGGGGGATACGCCCTTCCGGCATGCCCACGAAGTGGACGGCCTGCTGGGCGGCGACGGCCACGGGCAGGGCCCTGGGGTCGGCCATGCCGATGTCCTCGGGGGCCAGGATAACGATGCGCCGGGCGATGACGAGGGGGTCTTCGCCGGCCTCTATCATGCGCCCCAGCC
>JACQUH010000290.1 GCA_016210375.1 Chloroflexota bacterium | reverse complement strand
TTGCGTTCTACCCCACTCTCCTCAGCGATGATTTGCGCACTGTGCCCCAGCACAAACCACCACAGCACCTTTCTGCCACTGGCCCCGGCTCAAACGCAGGGGCAACACCGCGGGACGCCACTCCTACCGACACCGGGCACACCGCCGCTTTCCTCTACGGATCGCCCAGCTCTTGGGGCGCCCACAGCGTGGATACTGCTGCTCTTGTCCCATGCCACCATCATACCTGCCATGAGTGGCTCTTTGAGGACTTTACCCTACTTAATACCACGCAAAAGCAACCACAACCCACAATGCTGTTCTCTTCAAGACCGCCGCTTCCTCACACACAACAATCAGGCGTCAGGGGTTGCCGGGGCCGCCCCTGACGCCTGATTAATTCCTTACCCGCCATGACGCCGCTTCAAATCCTCATAGGCGGCGTTGATCTCCTTCATGCGCTGCTCAGCCACCTGCCGTATTTCTGGGCCCATCTCCACCACCTTGTCTGGATGGTACTGCTGCACCTTCTTGCGGTAGGCCGCTCGGATCTCTTCCGCTGTAGCCTCTGGGGCCACCTCCAGCACCTCATACGGGCTCCTGGAGACGGGGCTATGGCGCCCGTTGGAGGCACCGTCCCCAGGAGCAGAGGACCCACCCTGCGAGGAGTTCCCCCAGGAGCCGTCCCGCCGCGTCCGCGGGCCCATCCTGGTCAGCACACGCCTGAGGACCTGGCTCACCAGCCAGGACACCAGGATGAAGGCCACGATCCGTAGTATTGCAGCCACCAATGCCAACCCTCTTGCGCCCACTGTCCACTATTGTAGCACGGCGTGAAGCATGGGTTGACAAAACCAGGTCCCTGTTCTTCGTTCGCTTTGGGGTGTTCTGCATCCCCCCGACTGGGCAGGCCCCCATCGCGCCGTGACCCCCTGGGAGGGTACAGAAACTGGTGTCAACGCCAGAGCCAGGCCCAAACGCCGGGACTCCTGGCAGTCCGTTTATACATTGTTTTACGTATCGGCACTAGCACATCTGTCGCTTGACACCCATCCCTTGCCCCATGCTATCGTTGCCCCGTTTGAAGCACCCCTGGTGGAACCCTAGGCTCGGTGGTCGCCCCGGTGGCTGGATCGGCCCTTTCCTCAGGGACAGACTTCAGGCATGCCCCCGCAACCCCTCTGGGCACATAGTGGGACGTGGATGTTGCTCTCCTGCATTGGTCTCTCTAGCCCCATGCCAGGCGGCGGCGTCCTGCTGATAACGGCCCCGCCAGCTCCGAGCCGACGCTACACCCATCACCACCCTACAGCTTTGCCATTGGAACCTGCCGTTTGAAACAAGGAGGGTTGAGGAGTGAAACCCGCCACCTCTTCCCTAGCTCTCGTGAGTGACGGCGCCATCAAAAAGGATGGCGGCACCGTGTTCGGCCAGATCCCCAAAGCCACGTGGGAGCAGATAGCCCCGCCAGACCGGCGCAACCGCATAGCCCTGGGCCTCAACTGCCTGCTCATACGCAACGGTCAGAGCTGCGTCCTAGTGGACACTGGCCTGGGAAGCAAGAACCCCGAGCAGACCAAGGAGCGCTTTGGCCTGAGCCGGAGCAGCCTCCTGAAGAACCTCAGGGCCATGGGCCTGACCAGCCGGGACGTGAGCGCTGTGGTCCTCACCCACCTCCACCAGGACCACTCGGGCGGCTGCACTCGCCTGGACCGCTCCGGCGAGGCCGTGCCTACTTTCCCCAACGCCACCTACTACATCCAGCGCCGGTCCTGGGAGGAAGCGACCAGCCCCAACGAGCGGGCCTGCGAATTCTATCACCCAGAGGACTTCCTGCCCCTTCAGGAACGCGGGCTGATCTGCCTCCTGGACGGCAATGAAGAGGTGGCCCCTGGCGTCCGGGTAAGGCTGACCGGTGGCCACTGCAAGGGCCACCAGATGGTTCTCGTGAATCATGGCGGTGAGCGTGTGGCCTTCCTTGGAGACCTTGTGCCTACGTATCACCACCTCAACGTCGGCTGCATCGCCTCCACAGACACGTACCCGGAAGACACCCTGGCCATCAAGAAAGACCTGGTGGCGGAGGCTGAAGGGGGTGGCTGGCTGATGGTATTCTGTCACGGGGTGGAAACCCGAGCCGGGTACCTGGAGAAGCGCAAGGGGCGCATCAACTTCCGCCCCGTGGAGTTCGGAGGGCCGTAGCCCCTCATGGGGTCTGCTCTTTTTCTGATTGACGGGTCCCCGGGCTCGTGCTACCCTTGCTGACATCAACCCCTGTCCAAGAGGTGGAAGGATGCCTATCTACGAATACGTGTGTCCTAGCTGCCAGGTCAAGTTTGAAAAGCTGCGCCCGATGAGCGACGGCCATGCCGCCCAGTGCCCCACCTGCGACGCCCCATCGCCCAGGGTGCTCTCTGTCTTTACTGCCATCAGCAACAGCCCCGGGGGCGAAGCCACAGCCTTTGCCGGCGGTGGCTGCGCCTGTGCCGGGGGCGGTAGCTGCGCCTGCGCGGGGGAAGCGTAGTCCGTCGCGGAAGATAGCCTGAACCGCGGCCAGATTCGGCACGAGGGTTTTCCAGCGAAAACCCAGGGTGAGAGGAAAGGGTGCGGGCTAAGGAGGCCTGTAAGCCGAGTTCTGTATCCTGAAACGAGTCAGGACGGCGGCCATCTCTCTTGGTCCCATGTTACCACGGCACTCTAGCGGCCAACCCGGGGACAGGCCGGGCGCCTTGCGTCCCCCTATTGGGCCTTGCTCCGGTGAGGTTTTCCCGCCCCGAGCGTCACCGCTGGGGCCGTGAGCTCTTACCTCACGATTTCAACCTTGCTCCGTCCCAAGGTCATTGGGACGGAGCGGTATGTTTCTGTGGCACTCTCTGTCGGGTCGCCCCGCCTGGGGGTTACCCAGCACCC
>JACQUH010000288.1 GCA_016210375.1 Chloroflexota bacterium | reverse complement strand
GGGGCTGGCTGCTCGGCGATGCGGCGCAGCTCCTGGAAGAACTCCTGGGGCGGCTCCATGATGGGGTTGCCCAGGGAGAGGTCAAAGACATTATCCGCGCCGACTTGGGCCTTGAGGGCGTTGGCCTCCTCAAACATGCGGCGGATCCAGGAGCCCTGCTCCATGAAGGTGCGTATCTTCTTGGCGACGGCCATGGCTCCTCCACCAGAAGGTTAGGAAGACTTTAGCGGGAGACGGGCGGATAGATGTCAGCGTTGCCTGTTTCCAGTTCCACGTCCAGCAGGTTGAATCGACGATGCCCGTCCCAGTAGCCCCTGATTCTCACTTCCCTGTTCAGAAGGGGCCCAATTTGGTCATCATAGACTTCGCGCGCGATCTCACACCTTCGAGGCTCGCCGTCTTCCAAGTCCACAATGAGCCAATTGTTGTCAAGGTGAACAGCTCTTAGTCTGCCGCGAATCTCTTCCGGAGGTCCGGGGCTTGGTTTTGCCTCGGCTTCTAAGACCCTTCTAATGGATTCAACATAGCCTCGATGCAGAACCCGTTTTTGTAATTGACCGTCGATTGAAGCAGATAATTCAGTAGAGCTTATTCGGATGCCATCAGGGATTACGTTCCGCAAGATTTTCAAGATCACTTCCCGATAGGAAGCATCCGGTATTGCCTTCTGCAGACTGATTGCCCACTCGCGTTGGCCGATTGGGTCAAGGGTGCCGATAACCTCAAACAGCTTAGCCGTTACCCCAATGGGCGTCGGTAGGTCAGGCAAGAGCGATAGCTGTGCAGCACCCTGGAGTTGAATTGAAAACCGGAAGCTACCTGCTACTGGTTCCGTGATTAGTGCTTGGAAGCTGTCTCTAATGCGGGACACAGGTTGCCCTCGTTTGCGAAGAGAGGAGCCTTCCAAATGCTCAGCCAGGCGATAGATGACGTTCTGAATGCCCTGAACGTAGTCCGAAAATATATCTGCTGGAGCTACCCCCTTGCCTATCACCCTCCCCATCAGCACTAAGTCGATGCTTTGGGTGCTCCCTATGCCACCAATTGGTTTCCGGATTGCGGCTTCTAGCACGTCAGCCAATTCGCGAAGCTGGTTTCGCGCTGACGGGTCTATTTCTTCGTCGGCCAGCAGGTTGTAAGCCATGCGGAGTCCGTGCTCGTAATTCTCCGCGCGGAATGCCAGGGATACTGCGCTGACTCCCAAGACCCCTTTCGTTCTCGGTTTGCCCTGACCCACTAACCGCAGTGCTCTCTCCTCGGCAAGAGCGGCGCGTTGTAAATGGGCAAGTGCTGAAGCCCTGTCTCCATTTCTTAGGGAGCGTTCAGCATCAAACACTGCCTGTTCAGCTTCTCTATGGTGCGGGTTCATCATTATGGGGTCACCGTGGAGATTCGGACTTGGAGCGCCCTAAAAGCTACTACGCTGGCAAGTGCAGGAGTTGAGGAATGCCCTCTGCGTGCCTGGGCTATCTTCTCCCGAAGCTTGGATTGGATTTCGGGGTCTTCGCCGTTGTCTAGGCCGGCTACTTCAAGCCGTGACGCATTCTCAAGGTCAGTCTCCCCAGCCGGAGCTACCCAAAAGTCTGCGCCCGTTAGCGGGAAGGTTCTACCTAGCGAAAACATGCCAAGCTCCAACTCTACCGCCGCTAGGGCGACGGAGTATGCGCCGTTTTCTGTCGCATCAATGTTATTACCCCAGGCTGCCTGGGCGCGTTGGTCAGGTACACGCCAGTATATTTCCCTCACCCTGCTTCGGTTATCGGCGAGCACCATGACATCTCGAGGTGGCGAATGGTGTCGGTTGAGGCAAACTGCAGCAGCTTCGGCATATGCATTTGAAAGTGGCTCAGAAAGACCAACATGGCGCTCGTACAAACCGGCTAGGTCCGGAAAGGGGTCTCCCCTTATAGCGGGGCCTGGATTCATTTGAGTAGAATTCCCCTCGTTATCTAGTGGTTAGGCAGGCGACGTGATTGTAGCGGTTACGAGTCAGACCTTCAATCACCTAGACGGCGCTGGGGTCACGAGCACTTATGGCCACCCCTTGACCATCCCTTCTCTCCCCACCATAATCCCCTTGCCAGCACCAGGCAGTCGCTGGCAGGGAGGGAACCGACGGGCAAGCTCATCCAGGGGCTGCTGTGGGCGGTGCTGGGGGCCGCCCTGGCCGGGGCGCTTTTCTCGTCCTCAACAGGCCGCAGAACCCTGCCATTACCATCGTCCTGCCCACGCCCACCGTGGCCGGCCCTCTCCGCGTCCAGGTTACGGGCGCTGTCTCCTCGCCGGGCCTCTACACCCTGGAGGCGGGCAGCCGCGCCGAAGACCTGGTGCGGGCGGCCCAGGGCGCTCTCCCCGAGGCCAACCTGTCGGGCGTGAACCTGGCCCGCCGCCTTGCCGACGGCGAGCACCTGTACATCCCTCGCGCCGGTGAGACGCCCGTCCCTTCGGGATCGCCACTCCTGGCGCAGGGGGCATCCCAGCCGGTGAACATCAACGTCGCCTCGGCGCTGGAGCTGGCGTCGCTGCCTGGCATCGGCCCAGCGAAGGCCCAGGCCATCGTGGACTACCGCCAGCAGAACGGCCTCTTCCAGCGGCCCGACGAGCTGATGAAAGTCCCGGGCATCGGCCCGGCCACGTACCAGGGATTGAAGGACCGGGTGACGGCGGGCGGCGCGCCGTGAGGCTGACCCTGGCCTGCGGCGCTGGGGTCGCGGGCGTTGCCCTGGGCCTGGCCTGGGACTTGCCCCTTGCCGCCCTGGGCCTGTTCCTGCTGGCCGCTCTTTGTTTGCTCTCGCTCGCCTGGCTGAACCGCTGGCCGATGCTCTTGCCTTTTGCCGCCGTCCTCCTCGTGGTGGGAGCCGTGCGCGGAGAGACGGGCAACGCCCGCGCGGGAGGACTGGAACCTTGGATCGGGCTAGAGGGGGTGCTGGTGGAAGGGGTGGTCACGCGTGCCCCCGAGAAGAGGGGGACAGCGGTGCGCTTCCCCCTTCAGGTGCGGCGGGTCTATTGGGATGGGGCATGGGTAGAGGGAAAGGGTGAAGTCCTCGTCACAGCAACGCCCCCCGCGACTCTAGCCAGGGAGCGGAGAGAGCCGTACCTCCGCTACGGCGACCTGCTGCGCCTGGAGGGGGCGCTGCTCTTGCCACCCGCCTCTGGCGACTTTGACTACCGGGAATACCTGGCCCGCCAGGGCATCCTGGCCCTGATGAAGCGCCCGGAGGTGGCCTTCCGAGGTGCGGGGTACGGCTCCCCCGGCAAGGCCCTCCTCTTCAAGGCGCGGCTATCCCTGGCGGCCTCCCTGGAGGATGCCCTGCCGGAGCCTCAGTCCTCCCTTGCCCAGGCCCTGCTTATGGGCCTGCGCGCCAACATGCCGGATGATGTAACGCAGGCCTTTCAGGACACGGGTACCACCCACCTGCTGGCCGTATCGGGCATGAACGTAGGCATGGTGCTGCTCATGGCCCTCCCCGTCAGCGCCTTCCTCCTGGGCCGGCGCAGGGGGCTCTACCTGCTCCTTCCCTTGCTCCTCCTGTGGCTCTACGCCGCCCTCAGCGCCTTGTCGCCCTCGGTGGTGCGGGCTGCCATCATGGCCTCGGTGTACCTTCTGGCTCTGGCCCTGGGCCGGCCCCGTGCGGTGCTGCCCAGCATGGGCCTGGCCGCAGCCCTGATGGTGGCGCAGCAACCTCTCATCCTGTATGACCTCTCCTTTCAGCTGAGCTTCGCCGCCGTCGCGGGTATCGTCGCTCTCTGGCGGCCCATGGCAGCCCTGCTGGAGCTAGCCCTGGGAAGGATGCTCCAGACAGAGCGTTGGCCCAGGCCCCTCAGGACGTGGCTCATAGATGGGACGGCAGCGAGCGTGGCCGCAGTAGTAGCCACGGCGCCCATCCTTGCCTTCAACTTCCACCGGTTGGCTCTCCTCAGCGTGCCCGCGACCCTAGTGGTGCTGCCGGTCGTCCCTTATCTGCTAGTCGCCTCCTTCTTCACTGCCGTGGCGGGACTGGCCTTCGCGACCCTGGGGCAGCTCGTGGGCTGGTCCGCCTTGATGCCCCTTTCCTACATGGTATGGGTAGTCAAGGGCCTGGCCCGTTTGCCCCACGCGGTGGTGCAGCTTGGCGCGATGTCTGGCCTGTTGGTGGCAGCCTACTACGGCCTGTTCGCCCTGGTTGTGCTGTCGGTGCAGGGTGTCAGGGGCCAGCTCCGGTGGCGGCGGCAGCGAGAGGCTCCGTCCAGCGCAGTCAAGCGAGAGCTGCCGGCCTCCCACCTGTGGGGGCTGCTATCCCTGGGCCTCGCTGGGGCCACGGTGTGGTTCGCCGTCGCCACGCTGCCCGATGGCCGGCTGCACTTGACCTTCCTGGATGTCGGCCAGGGCGATGCCCTCCTCCTCCAGACGCCGGAGGGTCAGCGGGTGCTCATTGACGGCGGGCCATCGCCTCAGCTCATGGCCAGTAAGCTGGGCAGGCACGTGCCCTTCTGGGACCGTACCCTGGAGATGGTGGTGCTGACCCATGCGCACGAAGACCACCTGGCCGGGCTCCTGGAGGCGCTGCGCCGGTACAAGGTGGCGGCGGTGCTGGACACGCCCTACCGGCAGGGGGCAACGGCCCTCCTCGGCCGGTGGGAAGCGCTGGAACAGGAGGAGGGCGCCGCCGTAGTGCTGGCGGAGGCGGGGCAACGCGTGCGCCTGGGGGAAGGAGTGACCCTGGAGGTGCTGGGGCCGCCCAGGCCCCTGATGGGCGGGACGGAGAGCGACATCAACAACAACTCCACGGTGCTCCTCCTGCGCTACGGCGACTTCACGGCGCTGCTGCCCGGCGACCTGGCCCTGGAAGGCGAGGCGCTGCTGGTGGAGGAGGGCGCGCCCC
>JACQUH010000287.1 GCA_016210375.1 Chloroflexota bacterium | reverse complement strand
ATCCTGGTGGGCGATACGCGCCGCGCCAAACACTACGCGCCCATCGCCTATCGTGTCATGCAGTCCTTCCTGGAAGCCGGCTTTGTCCTCAAAGAGGACATCATCAAGGCCCAGCACAACACCCAGACCGAGGGCCTCTGGGCCAACCTCTCCCGCAAGCAGAACTTCCTCCTTATCATGCACGAGCACCTCTTCGTCTTCCGCAAGCCCCTGCCGGGCGAGTCCCCCAAGCCCTTCCTGGAAAGCACCCGCTGGTGGTAGCCTATCCCTTGCCCTCTGCCCGATTGTCCGTATGTCCGTCTGCCCGTATGTCCGTATGTCCGTATGTCCGCTTACCCTCCGCCCGCTTGCCCATTTGCCCGTTTGCGCCTACTATAGGGTGGCTCTGTGGGTACCCGCAAAGCACAAGGACGGCACAACGCTTTGGCCATACGCTTTGGCACCGATGGCTGGCGCGCCATCACCGCCTGGGACTTCACCGCCGAGAACGTCCGCCTGTGCGCCCAGGGGGTGGCCCGCTACCTGATCAAGACGGGCCTCGCCTCCCGCGGCCTGGTGGTGGGCTACGATACTCGCTTCGCCTCCGAGGACTTCGCCGCGGAGGTGGCCCAGGTGTCGGCGGGCAACGGCGTGCCCGCGCTGCTGTGCGACCGCGCTGCGCCCACCCCGGTGGTGAGCTTGAACGTGGTGCATCGCAAGGCCGGCGGCGCGGCCATCATCACCGCCAGCCATAACCCGCCCCAGTGGAACGGCTTCAAGTACAAGCCGGAGTACGGCGGCAGCGCCTCCCAGGAGGTGGTGGACGCCCTGGAGCGCGAGATTGACGAGGCGGCAGGCCATGAGGCGCCGTGCCTGCCCCTGGCCGCAGGCCGCGCCCGGGGCCTGGTGCAGGATATAGACCCGGCGCCGCCGTACCTGGCCCAGGTTGGGAAACTGGTGGACCTGCCAGCCCTGCGCCACAGCGGCCTGAAGGTGGCCGTGGACGCCATGCATGGGGCGGGCGCTGGCTACCTGCCGCGTCTGCTGGAGGGCCTTCCCGGCCTGGCGGAGCTGCGGAGCGAGCGCAACCCCTCCTTCCCCGGCATGAGGCAGCCGGAGCCCGTCGCCCATAACCTGGCGCCCCTCTCGGAGCACGTGGTGCGCCACGGGTGCGACGTGGGCATCGCCCTGGACGGCGACGCCGACCGCGTGGGCATCATAGACGAGCACGGGCGGTTCCTCTCCACCCTGGAGACCTTCGCCCTGCTGTGCCTGTACCTGTTGGAAACCCGAGGAGAACGTGGCCCCCTGGTCAAGTCCATCACCATGACGGGCATGGTGTACCGCCTGGGAGAGCTCTTCGGCGTGCCGGTGTACGAGACCCCGGTGGGCTTCAAGTACCTTGGGCCAGTGATGCGCCGGGAGGACGCCCTGGTCGCTGGCGAGGAGAGCGGCGGCTACGCCTTCCGGGGCCACATCCCGGAGCGGGACGGCATCCTCAGCGGCCTCTTCATCCTGGACATGATGGCCCGCACGGGAAAGCGGCCCTCGGAGCTGGTGGGCTACCTGTTCAGCAAGGTGGGGGAGCACCACTTTGAGCGGTGGGACGTCCCCTTTGACCCGGCGCAGCGCGGCGCCGTGGTGCAGCGGGTGGCCTCCCAGCATCCCAACGCCCTGGCGGGCAAAAAGCTAACAGGCCGGGATGAGGTGGACGGCACGCGGTTCCGACTGGAGGGCGGCGCATGGGTGCTGGTGCGCTTCTCTGGCACCGAGCCGCTCCTGCGCCTCTACGCCGAAGCGGACTCGCCTGCCCAGGTTGAGCGCCTGCTGAAAGAGGCGAGAGGCATGGCAGGGGTGTAAGGGGTGTCATTCCGAGTCCCTGCTTGTCGGGACTCAGAATCTATCATGTCCCGCCTTGCAGGACACCAGGAAGGATGAAAAAGGGGTGCCTGGACACCCCCGCCTGAAGGCGGGGGCTTGAAGCCGCACCCTTCAGGGTGCGGTACACGAAGCCCTATTTTCGTAGGAATGACCTAACCCCCTGGCCCCCTTCCCGCATGGGAAGGGGGAAAAGATTGGATTGAATCGGTGTGATGCGGCGGAGCCGCATCACACCGATTCCCAAAATCATCGTCCCCCTCTCCCTTTAGAAGAGGGGGATAAGAGGGGGTGAGGTCTATTTTCTATCCTTTGATCCAAGGGCTACCGCAGAATTGAACCACCAGATGAACCCGCTAGACACACCCGAAGTCTACCACCGGTACGACCCCACCCACATGTTGGGGCGCATCGCCAGCCTGCCCGACCAGTGCCAGCAGGCCTGGGAGCGGGGCCGTGCCTTCCGCTTCCCGTCCCGCTATGCCAGGGTGGACAGCGTGGTGTTCCTGGGGGTGGGAGGCTCCGCCATCGGGGGCGACCTGGTGGCGGGCATGGCCCAGCTAGAGAACCGGTTGCCCGTGACTGTCCTGCGGGACTACAGCGTCCCTTCCTGGGTGGGGCCCAGCACCCTGGCCATCGCATCCAGCTACTCCGGCAACACCGAGGAAACCCTGTCCATGTACCAGCAGGCCCGGGAGCGGAAGGCGTGCCTGGCGGTGGTGACGGGGGGAGGGCGGCTGCTGGCCCTGGCCCAGGAGCAAGGCGTGCCGCTGTTTCGTGTCTCGTACCAGGGAGAAGCGAGGTCGGCCATCGGGTATAGCTTTGCCGCGCCCCTGGCGCTGCTGAGCCAGCTTGGTCTGCTGCCCCACCAGAACGGCGAGGTGATGGATGCTGCTCAGCTCCTGCGCGAGCTGGCGGAAGGGCTATCGCCGGTAGTGCCATCGGCCCAGAACCTGGCAAAGGCCATTGCCGTGGGCTTGCAGGGCCGGCTGCCGGTGGTGTACGGGGCGGGGTTCCTGAGCGGCGTGGCCCGCCGTTGGAAGACTCAGCTCAACGAGAATAGCAAGGTCTGGGCCTTCTACGAGGAGCTGCCGGAGGCGGGGCACAACTCCGTGGAAGGGTTCGCCCTCCCTCAGGGCGCGAAGGACGCCGCCTACGTCGTCCTGCTGCACTCTTACCTGCTCCACCGCCGCGTCTCTGCCAAGTACGCCGCGGTGGAGGACCTGCTGATGCAACAGGGAGTGGCCTACCGCCAGCTAGACGGCGTCGGCGACTCCGCCCTGGCGCACCTTTTGAGCAGCGTCCTGCTGGGGGACTACGTAAGCTACTACCTTGCCATCCTCAACGGTGTGGACCCTGCCTCCCAGGATGTTATTGACCAGCTGAAGCGAAGATTGACCGGGGAGTAGCCCCCCTACGGAACAAGAAAAGGCAGCCTCTTGGCTGCCTTTTCTTGTTCCGCACCCAAACCTACCGCTTGCTGTACTGCTGCTTCTTCCGCGCGCGCTTCAGGCCGTACTTCTTGCTCTCCTTGACCCGGGCGTCCCGAGTAAGGAGGCCGTACTTGCGCAGGGGCGTCTTCAGGCTCTCGTCCAGGACCACCAGCGCGCGGGCGATGCCATGACGAAGGGCCCCCGCCTGGCTTGTGACGCCGCCGCCAGCCACCTTCGCCTGGACGCTGTACTTGTCCAGGGCCTCCGCCACCTTCAGCGGCTGGCGAATGGCTTCCTGCCACGTCTCCCACGGGAAGGCCTCTTCCATGGGCTTGCCATTCACGACGATGCCCCCCGGCTGGGTGAACAGACGAACCTGGGCCACGGCGGTCTTGCGCCGGCCCACGCCGTGGTAGTAGTGCTGCTGCTCTTGCATAGATTAGCTCCTAACGTTCAGGCGACCATCGGTATTCATCTAGGTTGTAAAGACCCCCCAACCGCACTCCCGCAAGGGAGCGATCTTACGAGGGCCGTGTGAGCTCAGGTGTCTCTTCTTGCTGCTTCGGGGCGCCGACGACCTGGGCCTGGTGGGGATGGTCGGGGCCCGGGTACACCTTCAGGCGCTTCAGCAGATGCTGGGCCAAGACGTTCTTGGGCAGCATGCCCTTGACTGCCCGCTTGATGGCATGGTCAGGATGCTTGGCTATCATCTTGCTGTATGAGGTGCGAGTGAGGCCACTCGGGTAGCCCGAGTGGTGATAGTAGACCTTGTCAGCCGCCTTCTGACCCGTGAGTCCCACCTTGGCGGCATTGACCACGATCACGAAGTCGCCGGTTATGATGTGAGGCGTGTAGGTGGGGCGGTGTTTGCCCTGAAGAATGCCCGCGATCTCCGAGGCCAGGCGGCCAAGAGGCACCCCTGCGGCGTCCAGTACCTGCCAGGAAGCCTCTATTTCGCCAGTCTTGGCGCTATAGGTCGGTGTGCGTTTGATGCTCATAGGGTGGAACGTCCTTGTACTTCACTTGCGTAAGACACAAACCCCGGGAAGGCATAGTTGGCGCCCACCGGGCAACAGAGCAATCGGCGTGACCGTCCAGCAGGGCGGCGACCTCTTCCAGGGAGATTCGCCCCGCGCCGAAGCTGACGAGCAGCCCAGCAGTGCGGCGCATCTGGTGGGGCAGAAAAGCGTTGGCCTCCACCTCAACGTGTATCAGTTTATCCTCTTGCCAAAGGCGGGTGTTGAAAACCTCCCGCACTGTGCTCTTCCCCGGCCCTGGCGAGCTCGCCAGCAGGGCGAAATCGTGTTCTCCATGCAGGAGGGCCAGGGCCAGCCCCATGGCTTTTGCATCCAGCGGCTCCTTGACCCTGGCGGCGAAGCGCGCCAGCAGCGGCGAGGAGGTCGCCTTGTTCAGGATGGTGTACCGATAGACGCGGCTTACGGCGTGGCGCCGGACATCAAAGCTCAGGGGCACGTCGTAGGCGGCTTGCACGGCGATGTCCGGCGGCAGATAGTGGTTCAGGCCCCGCCGGACCACCTCGCAGGGCAGGTTGCTGGCCGTAGCGAAGGCGGCCATCTGGCCCTGGGCGTGAACGCCGGCGTCCGTGCGGCCAGCACCCTGCACTCGGACGCGCTCCCGGCTCAGGCAAGCAACGGCCTTCTCCATCTCCCCCTGGATCGTGGGGGCGTTGGCCTGAAGCTGGAAGCCAGCGTAGTTCGTGCCGTCATACTCCAACACCAGGGCTATTTTTCTGCCCGCATCCATCCCTTTACACCCTGCCCTGTCATTGCTATGGAAACAGCTTCCTACCACTCGGGAGGCCCCTACACCAGCTCCACGATAGCCATGGGCGCTCCATCGCCCATGCGGGGGCCGAGCTTCAGCACCCGCGTGTATCCCCCGGGACGCCCGGCGTATCGCGCCCCCAGGTCGTCAAAGACCTTGGCCACCACGTCCTTGTCCGGGAGATGGGTGAGGGCCAGCCGCCGGTCGTGGAGGCTACCCTTCTTGCCATAGGTGATCATCTTCTCGGCCAGGCCCCGGACCTCCTTGGCTTTGGCCTCGGTGGTCTGGATGCGCTCGGCCAGAAGTAGCTCCCGGACGAGGCTTCGGTAAAGGGCTTTCTTCTGGTCTGGGCTGCGACCGAAGTGCCTGCCTGCGACACGGTGCCTCACGGCTACACCTCCCCTTCGTCGTTCTCGTCTTCGTTGGCGGACACGGGGCCGTTCAAGCCGCTGGACTCTTCTTCTGCTGCTGCTGCTGCTGCTGCTTCTGCCGCTGGCCGCGGGTGTCCACTGTTGCGCAGCTTGGCGTCCGGCGGAAGGAAGCCCATGTGCTCCAGGCGATCGGCCAGCTCTTCCATGGACTTTTCGCCAAAGTTGCGGATCTTAAGGAGTTCCGAGCGCTCCTTTTCCAGGATTTCACCCACCCGGTTCAGGTGGGCCCGCTTGAGGCAGTTGAGGGTCCTGGCAGAGAGCTCAAGCCGCTCCACGGGCGTGTTGTAGATGTCCGGCGGGATGGTGGAGGCGGGCGTCGTATCCAGGCCAGTCGCGCCTTCCAGGACCTTGCCCACGTTGGCGAAGAGGAAGAAGCGGTCTAGCAGCATGTGGCCTGCCTTGGCGAGGGCCTCCACAGGAGAGATCGTCTCATCGGTCCAGATCTCCAGGATCAGCCGCTCGTAGTCCGTCACCTGGCCCACCCGCGTGCGCTCCACGGAGTAGTTCACGCGGCGCACGGGGGTGTAGATGGCGTCCACGGGAAGGACGCCAATGGGCAGGCCGCTTTCCCCCGTGGCGGGGACGTAGCCGGTGCCCTGCTCTACGTTAAACTCAATGGAAAGTTGCGTCTCCGGGGAGTCCAGGGTAGCGAGGTGCAGCTCTGGATTGACGATTTCAAAGTCCGCCGAGGACATGACGTCGCCCGCGGTGACAACCCCCTCGCCCTTTACCTCCAGGCGCAGACGCCCGGGACGGTCCACCAGGGACCGGAGGCGGATGCTCTTGAAGTTGAGGAGCAGGTCTGTGACTTGCTCTTTGACATGGGGGATGGTGGAGTACTCATGGGTCACTCCCCCTATCTTCACCCATGTGACCGCCGTACCGGGGATGGAGCTGAGGAGCACCCTTCGTATGGCGTTGCCCAGGGTCATGCCGTAGCCTTGCTCCAGGGGGCCGACGCTGAATCTGCCGTACCCGGCGGCGGTCTCTTCCACCTTGATCTCCGGCCGGGACTTCTCTACTTTGGTTTCTGCTATCACAACAATACCTCCTGGGGAACGCCCCCCCACACCCCTTACTTGGAGTAGAACTCTACGATAAGGCGCGACTGTATGGTGGTTTCCAAGTCCTCAGCCTGGGGTAAGCGGACTATGGCACCCGTCATGGTGGCGGTGTCCAGGGAGAGCCAGCCAGGCAAGGACTTCCGGGGCATGGCCGCGATCAGTGTCCTGGCGAACTCACTGTCCAGGCTGGGTGGCTTCCAGGCGATGGTATCCCCAGGCTTCACCGAATAGGAAGCGATGTCTACCTTGCGGCCGTTGACGTTGAAGTGGCCGTGGCTGACCATCTGGCGGGCCTGGGCGCGAGACTCGGCGAAGTCCAGGCGGTAGACGACGTTGTCCAACCGTCGCTCCAGGTGCTGCATGAGCACCAGGCCCGTGGCTTGTGGGTTCTTGCGGGCGACCTGGTAGTAGCGGCGAAACTGGCGCTCCAGGACGCCGTAGACCACCCGGGCCTTGCGCTTCTCACGGAGCTGGACCCCGTAGTCGCTGAGTCGCCGCGAGCGGGACTGTCCGGTGGCTCCTGGGGCACGCCGACGGCGCTCAATGGCGCACTTGGCGGTGAAACAGCGCTCCCCCTTGAGGAAAAGCTTTTCTCCCGCCCTGCGGCAGAGCCGACACGCTGGACCTGTATACCTTGCCATACTAACTCCTGAACTCCTCTGAATAGCCTCTCTTCACCCCAACCTGAAGGCTATTGACGAAATAACCTGCCAATTTGGTTCCGACCT
>JACQUH010000296.1 GCA_016210375.1 Chloroflexota bacterium | reverse complement strand
GCAAGCTGGGCCTGGTGGCCACTGGCAGGGCCAGCTTTTACGTGTACAATACCAACGATGAGGTTGATGTCCTGGTGGAATCCCTGAAGAAGGCCATGGCCTACTTTGCCCATGCTCCCCAACGATCTTGACGAGCTCTACAAAGAAGTCATCCTGGACCACTACCGCCATCCACGGAACTCCCAGCGCCTGGAGGATGCCCAGGTCACGGCCCACGGCTTCAACCCCTTCTGCGGCGACGAGGTAGACCTGCAACTGCGCCTCAACGGCGACGGCGCTGTGCGAGAGGTGGGCTTCCAGGGCCGGGGCTGCTCCATTAGCCAGGCCTCCGCTTCACTGCTGACCGAGGAGCTGAAGGGCAAGACGCTGGCGGAGGCGGAGGCCCTGCGCGGCACCTTCCGCCGCATGATGCAGGGCGAAAAGCTCACCGATGCGGAAACGGAGTCCCTGGGCGGTCTCGCAGTGTTGGCGGGCGTGCGCCAGTTCCCCGTGCGCATCAAGTGCGCGCTGCTCTCCTTCGCCGCCCTGGAAGACGGCATCAAGGAGCACGCCAGGCGGCAGCGGCGAAAATGAAATGAGACCCTCGGCGTGAAGTCCGAGGTCTGTTGCTGGTAGCAGGGCCGTGGCACGGCTCGGAGGCGCTGGGCGCGGTGCCCGTGCGCTGGTAAGCAAGAAACCCAGGACTTGAACCTCATACAGAGAAACCCTGGACTTAAGTCCAGGGTTTCTCTTGCTCATTCGTTCCCTGGCCCAACATCTCCCCCTGCAACCGCTGGCTGATGCGCGGCCCGCTCGCCCTTCCGACCCGCGGCGGCAGGTTCAGCCCCTTTCCCGCCAGCAGCTCGGCAATGGTCAGGACCTGGATGCGCGGGTAGTGCTTGTCCATCCGAGGGTTGTGGTACAGCCCCGCTGCCGAGGCCGCCGCCTTCATCGGCTCCGTCGGCTCCTCCAGGGTGATGAACACCCCCAGCTTGTCGGTACCTATGGTCCCCGCCAGGTCGCGGACGTGCGTGGCGCTCACGTGCCCGCTCTTCACCTGCACGATGACCTGGCGGAAGGTCTCCCGCTTGCCGTCGCTCTCGTGGACCACCGAGAAGAACCCGTCTATGCCGGCGTCCGCTCCCTTGCGGCGCGGCTCTGAGGCGGGCAGCGCACCCACCAGGCCCACCGCCCACCACTGGAACTGCCAGCGCCCGTCCGGCTCCATCCTGGATAGCGCATCCGCTTCAATCACCGTCGTCGGCTCGCCGATGACCTTCACCTGGATGCCGGGGAAGGCGTCCCGAAGGCGGCTGCGCATGACCGTGATGGCCAGGTTGGTCACGTCTATGCCGATCCAGCGGCGGTTCAGCTTGTGCGCCGCCAGCACCGCCGTACCGCACCCGCAGAAGGGGTCCAGCACCACGTCCCCCTCATTGGACGACGCCTGGATGATGCGCTCCAGCAAGGGAAGCGGTTTTTGGGTGGCGTAACCCATGCGCTCTTTGGATTGAGCCGCGACCGGCGGAATATCCAATACGATATCCTGCAAAGCATTGCCCTTGGTTTCGTCTAGGTAGTTCTTCAGTCTAGGAGTTCTTCCGTGAGGGGGCCAATAGATGTAGCCATTTTGTTCCAAGACATCTAGCTTTTGTTGGGTCGTTAGGTGCTTTGACGCATCTTGCCCTACAAGTTCTTCAATGAGGTTCCTTGGAATTGCCCAATGCCGCCTGGAATCAGTGGGGTTTACACCTCCCCAGGGCTCCCCAGAATCCCCGTGCCGAATACCCGGTCCAGTGAGGATGATGTGCTGATACCGCCCTTTTTCATCTTGCTCCCTATAGAAATTCTCTACGTATCCTGAGTCGTAACTCTCATACACCGAATTCCATACGTAGCCATTGGTCTTCGTGAAGAACAGGATAGTGTCATGGACCGGCCCAAACCGCTTTGAGGAGCCATGTGCGAATGTCCTTTTCCATACGACCTCATTCCTGAAATTCGTCGCCCCGAAGATGGTGTCCAGGATGATTTTCAGGTAGTGGGAGGCCGTTGGGTCGCAGTGCAGGTACAGGGAGCCGGTAGGCTTCAGCACCCGGTGCAACTCCAGGAGGCGCGCCGTCATCATCACCAGGTACGCCATCATGTCGTTGCGGGCGAAGCGGCCCTCCTGCAACACGATGATCTTCTGGAACGCCTCCAGCGCGTCCACCACCCGCTTGGGGGCCATGGCGTGGAGGTCCGCCCAGGTCTTCTCCGCGGCGTAGTCCCAATGCCACGTATCGGCAAAGGCCTGGAGCTGCGCCGTGGAGGGCGCGCCGCTGGACTCCTTGAACAGCACGTTGTAGCTGGCGTTGCTGTTGAAGGGCGGGTCCAGGTACACCAGGTCTACGCTCTCGTCGGGGAAGTAGTCCCTGTTCCGCAGGAGGGGCAGGTTATCGCCCCAGTACAGGACATTCGTGTTCATAGCGTTCTCCTGTCCCCCTCGCCCTTTAGGAGAGGGGGACCACAGGGGGTGAGGTCGGTCAGACGCATTCTAGCACGGGGAGGCAGAGTTGCGTGGAATCCGTAGAGACGGGCCAATGCGTCCGCACAAATGCAGGGGGACAGGGCAGACACGTGGGTCTGCCCCTACAGGACGCATACGCCGTTCGTGTAGGGGCGACGACTGCGTCACCCTCCCCTTCCCCAATGGCCCGGCGATGCTCCTCCTACGGCCCCGTCACCCCAATCCTCGCCCAGTGGAAATACTCCGAGGCCGCAAAGTTGGGCGTAAAGTCCACCACCCGCTCCCCCCAGACCCACAGGCTGGCCCCGGTCATGGGCATGAACAGCACGGCGCGGTCCAGCAATCGCCGCTGGATTTCCAGCACCAGCTCTCCCCTGCCCTCTCCGGCGATGGACTGCTCCATCGCCAGCCGGTCCAGCTCCGGGTCGGCGTACCCCGTGATGGCCCACTGCCCCTGGCTGTGCACCATCCCCAGCAGGAACCCATTGGGCGACGACACGGGGGGCATCGGCCCCAGGAATGCCTGGAAGTCCCGCTGGCCCCACACCTGTTCGGCGTACACGCGGGGGTTCAGCGTCTCCGTCGTGGGGCGAAGCCCCGCCTGGCGCATCATCGCAGCATACGCATCTCCCAGGGCCAGGTACTTGTCGCCGAAGTCCGCCAGCGACAGGGTGAAGTCCTTGGGTGCACCTGCCTGGGCCAGCAAGGCTTTCGCCCTCCCTGGGTCGGCGAAGAAACGGCGCATCTCCTCCTGAGCAAGCTGCCAGTCCTTTGAGGCGGCGGGCACACCCACCGAGACGTTCCCTTGTCCTGGCCAGACATCTGCCAGGGCCTTCCACGGGTCCAGGGACAGGAAGAAGGCCTGGCGCGCCTGCACCCGGTCAAAGGGCGGCCTGTCGGCCCGCAGCCCCAGCAGCAGGCCCGTGCCCGGCTGGGGAAAGGCCTGCCGTCGCACCCGGCTGGCCGAGAGGCCTTTCAGGTTGTCCCACGCCTTCTGGTCCAGAACCCCTATATCGGCCTGTCCCGATGCCACCAGCGCCAGGCGGGTGCCGGCATCGTTGATGGGCAGAACACGCAGCGCCTCCAGGCCCGGTACACCCGGCTCGTAGTACGCCTCGTTAGCTCGGAAACGGAAGCCGTCGTCCCCGGCGGAATCAAGTGCCCATGGCCCGGTCCCTATCGTCGGGCCGCCCCGCAGGTCCCCCTTCGCCTCCACCGCCTCCCTGGCCACGATCTTGCTCTGCCCGTGGGCCAGGGCCAGCAAGAAGTCCGCATCAGGGTACTTGAGCGTGACCCTCACTGTTCCGGCGTTCACAGCTTCCACCGTGGCCAGCGCCTGGAGCAGCGCCGCGCCCGGCCAGCCCGGGGTCCGCAGGCGGTCCAGGCTATAGGCCACGTCTCCCGCCGTCAGCTCCCGCCCGCTCACCGGGGGTATGTCATGCCAGCGGACGCCCGGGCGCAGAGAGAAGAGATAGGTGGTGGGACTCGTCTGCTCCCATTTCTCGCACAGGTCGCACTCCACAGCCAGGCTGGGTTGCTCGGCTCCAGGCCCCGTCTTCAGGCGCAGCAGCCGGCTGTACGCGATGCCCGGACCCATGGCCAGCAGTGGCTCGCCGGCCTCCTGGTGGACGTCAAGGTTGGGGGACAAGCTGGGAGCGGCCAGGGTCGCGCGACCCTTCCCTGGCCCAGGGGAAAGAGCAGGCGGGAGTGTAGCGGTAGCGATCGGCGCTGCCGTCGGCGTCGCGGTGGGGGTCGGCGCAGGCGCCGGAGGCGCCCTGCACGCCAGGAGCCAGGCCAGGGAAAGCAGAAACACCAGGCCACGGAGCAGGTTCACGGGTCTGGGGAGAGCCGCCTTCTCCCTCGGCCTAAATGACCCCTTGGCCACTCTTGTCCACCACCACTGTGGGGTCCTGCCGGCCAAACATCTTGATGCCCTCCCGGGGCAGCACCAGCAGGGCGATGACGGTGGACGGCACGAACATGATGACGTGCATGATGAGGGCGAAGGCAAGAGCGGACTCGCCGTTGACGCCAAAGAGCTTGAGGGTGTAGACCACGGCGGCCTCAAAGGTGACAGCCCCACCCGGCGGCGACGGCACCGCCGAGACGATGAAGACGCTACCCATGAAGAGCACGACTACCGCCGCTAGACCCACGTGTATGTCCAGGGCGTTGGCGGTAAGCCATCCGCTCAGGCCCACAAGGAACCAGTGCGCCAACGTCCCCATCAGAGACAGAAACAGCCGCCAGGGCGATTCTCCCAGGACCTTGGTAGCCACGATGGCCGTCCGCAAGAAAGGAACGCGCTGCAAGCCGGGAAAGGTACTCATCCCCTTGGCAATGAACAGAAAGATGACCAGGCTCGCCAGGGAGAACACCACTGCGCCGACAAGCTGGATGCTGAAGCCCCGCAGCTCAGGCATCAGGATGACCCCCACACCCAGAAGTATTGCGGTGGCGAACACGTCCATCATGTGCCCCATGGCCAGGGTGGCCAGGCCCGTGGCGGCGCCGAGGCCTCCCCGCCGGGTGACGAGGGCAAGCTGGAGCGGCACGCTCACCACGCGAACAGGGGAAAGGTTATTCAGTCCAATGCCGGCGTTCTGGATAAGGAACAGGCGCAAGAAGCTGATGCGCTCCCTGGCGATGAGCACATACCAGCGCCAGGTGCGCAGCAAGGTAGCCAGGAGGAAGGCCGCCAGGGCCGCCACGAAGGTGCTTGGCGGAAAGCCACGGATATGGAGAAGGAACTCCCCCCACGCCAGGCCCTTCACCAGCAGCCAGCCCAGCAACAAGCTGAGGAGGATTCCGCCCACAATCTGAACCGTGATCCAGAGCTTGCGGCGTTTCCGCAGGGATCGCCCCTCGGATGGTTGCTTATAGGCGGCGGAAGAGGGCTTGTCCTGGGGGGCAGGTGTAGAGTAACTTTGCACTAGCGTGCCCTGCGCTCACGCCGGAAAGAATGAGGAAAGCAAGTATGCTGCTGTGCGACTGCCACGTTCATCTGTCCTCGTACGATCCTCAGGAGATTACCGGGGTTATCCAGCGAGCCGCAGCTTCCAGCGTGAGGCTCATTATAACAGCAGGGACAACCATAGAAGCATCCCACATGGCTCTGGATTTGGCAATGGCCCACCCAACCGTCTACGCCGGCGTGGGCGTCCATCCCATGCGGTTGCGGGGCCCCCTGGCGGAGGCCGACCTGGAGGCCCTGGAGCGCATGGCCATCACCAACCCCAGGGTCATCGTCCTCAGCGAGACGGGCATGGACTACCTCCCTCGCTCCCCAGACCTCGCCTGGCAAGAGCAGGCCTTCCGCGAGCAGATACGGCTGGCGCACCGGCTCAAGCTGCCCATCGTCTGGCACTCCCAGGTCACAGAACCGAACACGGCCGACCGCCATCCGGATACCCTGCGCATCCTGCGAGAGGAGCGCGCCGGCGACCTCGGCGGCGTCATGCACTACTTCCAGGCCGACGAGGCGACCGCATGGGCGGCCATTGACGCCGGTTTCTTCATCTCCTTCGCAAAACCCCTGCTGCGCCAACCTCACCAGTGGGACATAGCCCGGAAACTGCCCCTGGAACACATCGTCCTGGAGACCGATGCCTCCCCACAGCCATGGAAGCCGGACCGCGCCGACTGGACCGAGCCGAAGGACGTGAGCCTGGTGGCCCAGCGGCTGGCAGAGCTGAAGGGCATCACCGTGGAAGAAGTGGCAGAGGCAACGTCGCGGAACCTGCTGAAGCTGGTGGGGCTGGCCCCAGAGTCGCACTTGTCTCCTTCGTGAGGGGGAGGCGACGCCCTGCTGGTGCCAGGCCGCGTAGGGAAGGAGTATTGCGGTATTCCAGTTGACGCGAGGCGGTGGAGGTTGTTGTCATTCTGAGGGGGGCCGAAGCAATCGCCCCGACCGAAAGAATCTCCTACCGGGAGAGATTCTTCGCAGCGCCTCGCCACGCTCAGCTTGCTCAGAATGACAACAGGGCAACTTGTGTCAAGCATCACATCGCCTTTTCCAACCTCCCTTCTGGGGAAGGACTCCCATGGGGACATGGCACCGCCGCTCTACAGGGTCTTGGTTCGTGCTCTCATCTTAGAATATGGTACTCTTGACAATAGCCCGCATTTGCTAGCCGTTGCTATGGGTACTCCCGCTAGAACCTATTCCTTTCTTGAGGAGTAGCAAATGAAGAAGAGATCTCTGTTCTGCCTGGCTTACCTGCTTGTCGTTGTGGCTTGTTCCAATCAAGCACCGGGTTTAAGCGCAGGTGATGCTACGCCCACGACTACTGCTGTCGTGGTCTCAGTATCTACTCCAACTACTCCTTCCTTCTCTGCTTCTACCCCTACAAGACCATCTGGGCTCACACCGTCTGCTCCTGCCACGCCTACTCCCATTGTTTGGCCTACTTCCGTTTCTGCGCCCGCTTCTCTTCCTGCGCCTACCTCGACTCCCACACCAAAGCCCACGTCTACGCCTACACCCTTGCCCTCCACCAGAGTATTCAGTTTCGAGAATTACAAGAAGCATGAGCCAAAACTGTACAAACCTGTTGAAGAGAGCTTGCGGAGGTCTTATTTTTCATGGCCTGAATTGGTGACTCCTGACATGAGTCTGGCTCCCGTTGGCTCTGTCTGTATAGCTCAACTAGGTTCTGAGAAGTTGGCAGGAATAAACTATGTCATAGAGGATGCTCTAGGTCTTAATATGTATTTTGTGACTGTTCGCTGCAATTGGGATGGTGGCGACCCTCCTGAGTTTTATGACTTTCTCTTGAAGAGAAACACCCAGTTGGGGCAACTGCGTTCGCTGTATAAGCAGTTGGCAGCTCTTGAGAGCAAGCCGACCTTATCTGACCAAGACATGAATACCATTTTCAATTTGCAGGGTGAGATTACCCTTTTAAGCAAACTCTTGGTCATTCCATCTAATGGTGGTTCCGCTGACCTAGGAATGGGCTGCTTTAGAAGCAGATACAAGACTGATAGTACTCTTGAACAATTAGCAAGTGCTTGCATCCGCTATGCAAACAGAGACGTAAGGGATCTTAGTGGAGTGGACGTAAACAGAGGTCACGTTTTCGTCTGGTTCGGGTCAAAGGGGGAAGACAATATCTCCCTTGTTCTAGAGGAGCTTGAGTGCAAAGGCAACTACGGCTGTAAGTGGTAACCAGGTAAGGAGGCGACGCCCTGCTCCCGCCTACGCCTCCTGCGGTACCATCAGGTCAATCTTCGCGGCCATGATGAAGTCGTTCCGGGAAAGGCCGTGGATGGCGTGGGTGGTCAGCTCCACCGTCACCCGGTTGTAGCTGATGGCCAGGTCTGGATGGTGGCCTTCCTGCTCCGCCAGATACGCCACGGCGTTCACAAAAGACATGGCCCGCAGAAAGCTGCGCCACTTGAAGGTCCGCCTCAGCTTCAGGCCCTGGACCACCTGCCACTCCCTGGATATGCGGGGCGTGTACTCGGCTGTCTGCTCCGAGGTGAAGGGCGGCGTGTCCCCGCGACACGGCTGGCATTTTAGCTGCGCAAGCTCTTGGGTCATGTCGGATCGCTCCTCCGGGGCGCGGCAGCGCCGGGTTTACTCTCTACGAATCCATCTCAAGAGGGCTTTCTGCGCCCCAGCCTGAAGAGCCTGCCCTGAGCAAGGCCGAAGGGCTGAGGCATGATGCCGCCACCTCATGGTCATTAACCAAATACTTTTGCATTGTGGCTCTGACCTCTCCCCCTCATGTCTCTCCTTCGCTTCGCTCAAAGACAGGCTCTCTCTCCGCAATGGAGAGGGGGATGTTTTTCTCGTGAGTATCTGAACACGGCTTTGCCGTGTTCAGATACTCACATTCATAATCTCCCCTTCCTTTCTAGGGAAGGGGGACCAAGGGGGTCAGGTTATCTTGTTTAAGACCATAATAAGGCGGCATGACGCCCCAGCCTTCAGGCTGGGGTACATGAGACCGTCTTGAGGCAGTTGCTGGGAAACCAGCGATGGGTCACGGGATCACCCGTTTCTGGCGCAAGGCCATGATCTCGGCGGGGCTATAGCCCAACTCCGCCAGGATTTCCGAGGTATGCTGGCCCAACATGGGCGCGGGACGCTGCACGGAGGCCGGGGTCGCCGAGAAGCTGAAGGGCGGCATGCCCTGGCGCAGGGCGCCGTACTCCGGCGAGTCCACCTCCAACGTCAGCCCGCGGGCCAGCATGTCCTCGCTTTCGGAAAGCTCTCGGGTCAGCGGCAACGGCGCGGCCTTCAGCTTTGCTTGCCCCAGCCGCCGGAGCCATTCCTCCGCTGGCCTCTGAGCCAGCGTCTGCGCCAGCGCCCCGGCCATCGCCTCTTCTTGCCGTTGGCCTTCCGAGGTCCAGAGGGCGTCCAACCCTGGCTGTCCTATGGCCTGGCAGAGCTGCCGCCACTGCTCCGGTGTGTCGCACGCCAGGTACAGCCAGGCATCCCTGGCCCGGTAGAGGCGATGCGTAGCGTCTATGCCCAACGCCTGGGGCGGCGCCAGCGAGAGATCGTCCACCCTGGGCGATGTCCACGGGACCCCCTGGGTAAACAGGAACTCCCCGGCCTGGACAGCCACCACCGAGTTCATCAGGCAGACCTCCACATGCTGGCCCTGGCCCGTGCGCCTCCGGTGGTACAGGGCCATGACAACGCCCCAGGCCGCCATGATCGCGGCAGCGTAGTCAGAGATGGCGACGCGCAGGAACACCGGCGGCGCGTCTGGGCCGCCCTGATACGCCATCGCCCCGCTCATGGCCTGGAACAGCGGGTCAAATCCGGGCACGCTGGCGTAGTCGCCGCGAGCGCCGTAGGCGGTGACGGTGCAATAGATGATGCGGGGGTTCACACCCCGCAGCGTCTCGTAGTCGGCGCCCAGGCGCTCCGCTACACCGTGCCGATAGTTCTCCACCACCACATCGGCCCTCCCCACCATGCGGTGCAGGGCCTCTCTGCCCTCTTGGGTCCGCAAGTTCAGGACGATGCCCCGCTTCCCGCGATTCCACGACTGGAACCCCGCCGCAATGCCCCGGAAGGCATCGCCATCAAAGGATTCCACCTTGTCCACTTGGGCGCCCATGTCCGCCAGCAGCCCACTGGTGTACGCCCCGGCGATGTACCCCGCCAGGTCAACGATCCTCACATCTTGCAAGGCATAGCGGCGCATAGGGAGGTGCACTTACTGCCGACTGTCGCTGATTGGCAACCTTCGCGTCTGAATACGCCCAGGCTCAAACACAACTACACTTCCGAGGCTTAGAAACTTTCTCAAAACTCTTCTGTACCGCCCCCTGATGGTGATTGACCAATTACAATGCCCAAGAGACCCGACCTCTCCCCCTGTAGTCCCCCTCTCCTGGGATGTACGGACTGGGGACATGGTAAACACATGTACGGAGACATGGTATACACCCATACTAGGCATGTGTCTACACGAAGGAGTAGGACATGCCTTGGCGTGAGGTGTCTGTTATGTCTGAG
>JACQUH010000295.1 GCA_016210375.1 Chloroflexota bacterium | reverse complement strand
CTCCTCGCCCAGGGAGATGAAGCTGAACTCGGCGGAGGACCACAGCACCATCTCCTCGGAGAGGCGTGACAGGTGCATCATGCAGGTGGCCGCCGCCGATAGATAGGAGAGCACGAAGTCGCGGTCGGAGACGGCGTCCAGGCTGTTGTCGGAGATACGGGAGAAGCCCAACTCCTGGGCCAGGAAGTCGCGGTCCAGGGGGTAGGTCACGCCGGCCAGGGCGCCGCTGCCCAGGGGCATGACGTCGGCCTCAGCGCGCGCGGCGCGGAAGCGGACACAGTCCCGGTGGAGCATCTCAAAGTAGGCCAGCATATGGTGGGCGAAGAGCACCGGCTGTGCCCGCTGCATGTGGGTGTAGCCCGGCACCACCACCTCCAGGTTGTCCTGGGCCACCTTAAGCAGCGCTTCCTGGAGGCCCCTGATGCGGCGCACCGTCTCCTGGATGGCTTCCTTGGCGTACAAACGCACATCCACGTTCACCTGGTCGTTGCGGGAGCGAGCGGTGTGCAGGCGTCCGGCGGCCTCGCCTATCTTCTCGTGCAGGCGGGACTCAATGTTCATGTGGAGGTCTTCCAGCTCCGGTTTCCAGGGGAATACGCCGTCCTGGATTTCGTCCAGGATGTCCGCCAGGCCGCCGAGGATGGCTTCGGCGTCCTGGGTGGATATAATGCCCTGGCGGGCCAGCATGCGGGCGTGGGCGATGGAGCCGGCGATGTCCTGCCGGTACAGGCGGCGGTCGTAGTGGATGGAGACGGTGTACGGGTCGGTGGGCATGGTTCAACCCGCAGGAGGGTTATAGCTACCAGACATACTACACCAAGCGGGGCGGGGCGTCATTGTGGTGGCGGCTCATGCCATGTGGCCTTGGACTCCTTAAGCACCTTGTAATCCTCCATAAGGTGTTCAAGGAGGGTAAGCTTGTCGTCCATGGACTTGCCAGCAATCTCCTCGTGGTACGCGGCCTGGGCTGCCCAGAACCGCTCAAGTAAGGATTCTGGCGAACCGTTCCCTGAGCTGTTGCGGGGTGACTCCTGGTGTTCGGTCTGCATACCTCTCGACCAACCTCTCCACCGTCTCCCGGGTGTTCAGCAGGAAGAGCCTTTTTGCTCTTTGCTCATCATACACGCCACGCGTCGGGTCGCTGCGCCAGGCGACGAGGCCATCATAATGAGATATGGTGGGGTCACAAGCCTTACCGGTTCTCCTCTGATGGTATGCTGGGCTGCGTCGTGCAAGGCATCTGCATAAAGCTGGCTCATGGTGGTCGGAAGCAGTTCAACGCGGGCGCCGTGAAGCTCTACACCAAAACCGCCTGGGGCAAAGCCGCTTCCGACCCTTGCAACCGCGCTCTCTTGGCGGGCATACTCCACGTCGTTCTCAACTGGAATGAGGATATCCACGTCTCCAGTCGTGATCGGCTCCGTCCACAAGCTATAAGCGACCGAGCCGAAGATGGCCCACTCGCCGATAACGCCATCTTTCTGAAGCCGGTTTAGCGTTCCAATGACCCCCAGGAGCGAGACGCTTTGCGGATCGTGTGAGGCCATTTGATGTAGGAGGCGTCCTCCGACTGAAACTGCGGTTGACGATGTTATGATAGGGTACGCCATAGCCATTAAGCACTATACCGCAAAGGCCCGTGCAATGGCACGTTCTCCACGTGCTGCCGTTCTACATTTCCTGGACATCCAGAAGGCCCTGCCCATCGTCCGGCGGGTTGCCCACCATACCCCCTTGCTGTCGTCACAGCAGCTTTCGGCGCAGGCGGGGTGTCCGGTGCTGCTGAAGGCGGAGTGCTTGCAGCGGACGGGATCGTTCAAGATACGCGGCGCTCTGAACAAGGTGGCCTCTCTCACCGAGGAGGAACTCCGCCGGGGCGTCATCGCAGCCAGCGCCGGCAATCATGCCCAGGGGGTAGCCCTGGCGGCGCGGGAAGCGGGGGTCGCCTGCACGGTCGTCATGCCCGTGGGGGCGTCTCTGGCCAAGGTGGAGGCGACCCGCGGCTACGGCGCGACGGTGGCGCTCCACGGCGATAGCTTTGACCAGGCGTTGCGCCGCGCCCAGGAGCTGGCCCAGGAGCAGGGCCTGACCTTCGTCCATGCCTTTGACGACCCGGTCATCGTTGCGGGCCAGGGTACCCTGGGATGGGAGATATGCCAGGACGCCCCGGACGCCGGCCTGGTGCTGGTCCCCGTGGGCGGCGGAGGGCTGATCGCGGGCGTGGCCCTGGCTGTGAAGACGCTGTCGCCCAGGACGCGGGTCATCGGCGTCCAGGCCGCCTCGGCCCCCGCCGCCGAGCGCTCCTTCCACGGGAGACGCCGCGTGCGAGTACCTGCGGCGCCTACCCTGGCCGATGGCATCGCCATAGCGGAGCCGGGTGCGACGCCCTGGCCCCTGGTGCGCCGCTATGTGGATGACGTGGTGACGGTGAGCGAGGAGGCCATCGCTCATGCCCAGGTGCTGCTGCTGGAACGGGCAAAGCTATTGGTGGAAGGGGCCGGCGCTGTGGGCGTGGCTGCCTTGTTGGAGCGCGCCGTGCCGGTAACGGCTCGCGGGCCAGCAGTGGCGGTGCTCAGCGGCGGCAACGTGGACCTGAACCTGGTCTCCCGCATCCTGGAGCACGGCCTGGCCCAGGCGGGACGCTACCAGCTTCTGGAGGTGGCGCTGCCGGACAGGCCGGGGCAGTTGGCACGCCTGCTGGCGGTGCTGGCTGCGGTGGGGGTGAACGTGCTGGATGTGGACCACATCCGCAATGCCCCCGGCCTCCCTTTCGGCCAGGTGATGGTGGAGATCACAGGGGAGACGCGGAACCAGGAGCACGTCGGGGAGATGGCCCGTCGTCTCCAGGAGGCGGGCTATGTCCTGGTGGCTGTGCCAGTGCCCGGCAGCACCGAGCCTCTGCAGTTTGCAGCGACCGAATAAGAAACTATCTCAAAACGCTTGCGTAGGCCGCCCCCTGATGGTCATTGAACAAATACGTTGCCACTGAGACCTGACCTCTCCCCCTGTGGTCCCCCTCTCCGCAACGGAGAGGGGGACGATGATTTGAGGAATCGGTGCGATGCGGCAGAGCCGCATCGCACCGATTCAAACCAATCTTCTCCCCCTTCCCGTGCGGAAATCCCGATTCCATGGGGATTGAGTCCCGATGGAATCGGGACGAAGGAGGAAGCCAGAGGGTGTCAGGTCGGGTTCGGTAACGAAGCATTAGAAGCACCACACTATGCCAGGGGTCTGGCCCCCACCAGGATGTCCCGTCCCTGGATGCGCACGGGGTACACGGCGATGGCCTCTACGGCTGGGCCGTTCTCCACGGCGCCTGTCTTGACGCTAAACTGGCTGCCGTGGCAGGGGCATTCCACTATCTCCCCGTCTATGCTGCCGTCGGAAAGGGAGCACTCCATGTGGGTGCAGGTATCGCTGAAGGCGAAGTATTCGCCGCCCAGGTTGGCCAGGACGATGCGCTCATCGCCTGCCTCCACCAGCTTCATGTCCCCTGGCTCCAGGTCTCCTATCTTTGCAACAGGCACAAACCCTTCCACGGCAGCACCTCCTGGCGTTCCTATCCGCTTT
The DNA here is from genome assembly GCA_016210375.1 of Chloroflexota bacterium. Lineage (GTDB taxonomy): Bacteria > Chloroflexota > Dehalococcoidia > Lucifugimonadales > JACPCL1 > JACPCL1. The sequence goes on along the minus strand of JACQUH010000295.1, from coordinate 301 downwards.
CTTCGGCGCGATTCACGCGTGCCCTGGCACTAAAGGTCATCAGCGAAGTAGTTTGAGGAAATGGTGTGATGCGGCAGAGCCGCATCACACCATTTCCTCAGGCCATTGCCCCCCTCTCCCGTGGTGTACGGACTGGGGACATGGTAAACACATGTACGGGGACATGGTATACACATGGGACTATGAGCGAGGAGGTTCATGGAAGTCAAGGGTTATGATGGGATGGTTCAAGAAGTAGACCTTCCAAATCCCATCTTGGAGGGTAGGCCGTACAGCGACGGGATAGGCGGCAAAGGGTTTG
>JACQUH010000028.1 GCA_016210375.1 Chloroflexota bacterium | reverse complement strand
GAAGCCCTGAGCGAAGCGAACGGGGAAGCGAAGGAGGGACCACAGGGGGAGAAGTCAGAACCACAGAAGCACCAGTACTTGGTTGATGACCGTAAGGCTAGGGCATCATGCCGCCCCCTTTAAGGGGGTGGTAACAAGAAGGGTCTTGAGATAGTTGCCAAGACTGTGCCAGTGAGAGGAAGAACGATGAAGAGGAGACGGGATAGAAGGTTTGAAGGCGAAGGCCGCAGGGGGCCGGTGAACAGGCTCAAGCGGGGACTGGGGTCGCATCTGCGCGGGAGCCTTATAGCCGGGAGCCTGTTGCTGATCCCTGTAGCCCTGACCTATCTCATCCTGCGTTTTCTCTTTGACGTTGTGGATGGAGTGCTCAGTCCCTTTATCACCTGGCTTCTGGCACAGGTGGGCATCAACTGGACGCTGCCTGGGGCAGGCCTCGCCATGGCAGTGGCACTGACCTATGTGGCTGGCTTCCTTTTTGCTAACGCCCTGGGGCGCAGGCTGGTGCGATGGGGCCAGAAGGCGCTCTTGCGGGTGCCGCTGATCGGGATCATCTACTCGGCGAGCCAGAAGTTCGTAGAAGCCTTCTCGGGCCAGGGGGATACGGGGTTCAAGAAGGTAGTGCTTCTGGAGTATCCCCAGAAGGGGAACTGGGCCCTGGGCTTTCTGACAGGATTGACCAGCGCCTTTGACGGCAAGCAATGCGCGGTGGTCTACATACCAACAGCGCCCACGCCTCAGTCGGGGTGGGTGGCCATCGTCCCGATTGAGGCCGTCTACGACACTGACCTGTCGGTGTCCACGGCCATGCAGTTCGTCTTCTCAGGGGGCATTGTCACACCGCAAAGCATCAAGACGACCCCCCTGTTGCAGAACTACGGCCAGGGAGAGAAGGTGAGCAACTGATGAAAGGTAGGGAAACGCATCCATGTGGGCTATCTTCGTCATCCCGGCTACCGGTCTCAGCTTCTTTATCAGCTCCTGGTTCATGATGATCTTCTGGGGTATCCTGGCCCCAGACCTGGGCATCCCGACCATCAGCTATGGCAGGGCCATCATCATCACCCTAGCCCTCTGGATCATTGTGGCGCCGCTGATGGGCGCCATCGTCCGCACCCGCCTCACCTGGTCCTGGTGGATGCGGAGGAGCTAGCCTTCCGCCAAGGCGAGCAAGAGGCGGCTGATGCGAAGAAGGCGACCGATTTTGCCCGCGTTTCCTTCCTATACCCGGTTCTGTTTGCTTCTGGGTGTTCATAACTGCCCCTGGCACTAGAGTGCCAGGTTTAGATTCGTTTAACCCCCGACTTATGGTCATTGAACCATTATGATGCCAATGAGACCCAACCTCTCCTCCTGTCGTTCCCCTCTCCAGGGCGGAGAGGGGAACGACATTCTGAAGAATTGGTGGGATGCGGCCTTGCCGCATCCCACCAATTCAAACCAATCTCCTCCCCCTTCCCGTGCGGGAATGGGGAGGCCAGGATCAGGGGGAAAAACCAGCCTGCCAACCGGGAGTGCAACAGGGTTCAGTTTGCTTTACAGTGGTGGTATCACCCCCTGGCACTAATAGTCATTGACGAAACAGAGTGACTTTTGCCGTTGTCATTCTGAGGGCCGATGAAATCGGCCCGAATGAATCTAGGGTAAAGTCCTCAAAGAGCCACTCATGGTATGTATGATGGTGGCATGGGACAAGAGCAGCAGTATCCACGCTGTGGGCGCCCCAAGAGCTGGGCGATCCGTAGAGGAAAGCGGCGGTGTGCCCAGTGTCGGTAGGAGGGGCGTCCCGCGGTGTTGCCCCTGCATTTGGGCCGGGGCCAGTGGCAGAAAGGTGCTGTGGTGGTTTGTGCTGGGGCACAGTGCGCAAATCATCGCTGAGGAGAGTGGGGTAGAACGCAAGCGGGTCCTGCGGGCCCTTGGCCTGGAGCTGCATGTTGCGCCGGCGCAGGAGGGGGAAGGGGAAACGTAACTGCTTCAACAGTCCGTGGAGATCTCAAGGAGGCCCGCCAGTTGACCGGCCTCCTTTTGGTTTCAGGATGAGAATGGTGGATGGCTATTCTGCGACGCTGCGGTCCCTTCTCCTCACCCCCAAGCGCACCTTCGCGCCGTCTATGGTTTGCTCCTCGGTGTATGCGCCTGCCTCCGGCGGGCCGGGGTGGAGGTCTACGGTGAGCGTTTCAGCCTTGATGTAGTCGGCGTGCTTCAGCATGACGCGCTCCACTTCGGCGCCGCCCTCGTACCACAGGGTGATGCGGTCGGCGATGTCAAAACCGGCGGAGCGGCGCATGTTCTGGACCCGGTGCACCAGCTCCCGGGCCATGCCCTCGCCGGCAAGCTCCGGCGTGATGCGGGTGTCCACTGCTACAACGTAGCCGACCTCCAGGGCCACGGCATACCCCGGCTTTTCCTTGGCGTCCACCAGGACTTCTTCCGGCAGCAGCGTGAAGCCGTCCAGGGCCACCGGACTGCTACTGCGGACGGCGGCGGCAACCTGGGCAGGGTCGGCCTTACCCAGGGCCTGACGCACGCGGCCCACCTGGTTGCCATACTTGGGGCCAAGCAGCGGCAGGTTGGGGCGCAGGGAGAACTCCACCACGTCGCCCTCGCTGTCCAGCGAAGCCACCTCTTTGATGTTCAACTCGTCCAGTACATGGGAAGCCAGGCGCTGGAGTGCGGCCTGTTCCTGGGGCGTTCGCGTCTTGACCAGGACACGGCCCAGGGGCTGGCGGACGCGGATGCCCGCCTTCTGCCGGGCGGCGCGCCCCATGCTGGCGATACGCATGGCAAGCCTCATGCCTTCGGAGAGGCTTTCGTCTATGAGGGCGGCATCGGCTACGGGCCAGTCCGCCAAGTGGACGCTCTCAGGCGCGGCGGAGTCCACGGAGCGCACCAGGTTCTGGTACAGCTCCTCGACCAGGAAGGGCATGGCTGGCGCAAGGAGCTTCGCCAGTGTCGCCAGGCAGGTGTACAGCGTCTGGTGCGCCGAGAGCTTGTCCTGGTCG
>JACQUH010000297.1 GCA_016210375.1 Chloroflexota bacterium | reverse complement strand
GGCTGATAAAGCAGAACCTGGGCTGGGCCTTCGGCTACAACATCCTGGCCATGCCTATCGGGGCTGGACTGCTCTATCCCTTCTTCGCCCAGATGGTAAGCCCGGAGCTGGCAGCCCTGCTTATGGCGACCAGCTCCCTATCGGTGACGCTGAACACCCTACGGATGTCTGGCTACACACCGCCGATCCGACGATCTGGCCGCCCCAGGGCCATCATCCAGGAGGCGACGGCATGAGAAAGGCAAGCATCATCAGTGCCCTTGTCTATCTGGGTATCTCGTGCCTGGCGGCGGGCCTCTTCCTGGCTATCACCCTTGCAGGGGACTACTCCTGGGTGGCCCGCCTCGGCGGCAGCGCCTGGATCTTCCTGTTATCCAACATCGTCCTCATGCCCCTGGTCATCCCGGTGGTGAAGAAGCGCCTGGGGGCCTAGGGTCAATCAACAGCCAAGCATAGTAAGGCGCGACCGACTCCCTGCCCCTTCGCTGCTTCAAGGTGAGGCGAGGATAGCTTGCGGATTACCTATGACAGGCATAGATTTCGCAGTAATCGCCGTGGCCCTCCTCCTCTCTGGGGGGTTGGCCTTCTATTTCTTTGGCCCCAAGAAGGCGCGTCAAGCTGAACTCAAGGGCGACGTTCAAGAAGTACGGATCACCGTCAAAGGCGGCTATTCCCCCGACATCATACGTGTCAAAGAAGGCATCCCCTTGCGGTTGGTCTTTGACCGTCAGGAGGCGGGGGACTGCACCTCCCGCGTGGTCTTCCCCGACTTTCAGGTCAGCAAGAGCCTCCCCGCCTTTGGCGTCACGGTGTTGCAGTTCACCCCCAACAAATCCGGCAGCTTCGGGTTTGCCTGCGGCATGAACATGGTTCATGGTGCCCTGTTAGTAGAGCCTTCCGCTGGAGAGACTCCCGCCGCTGGCGACATAGCCTCTGAAAAGAAGGAGGGTCCCTTCGCCCAGGCAGTGGGCATGGGCCCACAAACCCAGGTGGAGCCGCCAACACGGGCGGAGTTCACCCTATTGGCCAGGGGAGTCGCCTGCCCAACGTGCGTGAAGCACATAGAGGACCTGCTGGACGACATCCCTGGCGTGGACAAGCGCGAGGTGAGTTTCGGGACCGAACGCGTGACTGTGCTGTATGACCCCAGTCAAACTTCGCCCGCAAAGATCCAGCAACTGTTGCACGATGCGGGCTATGAGGTACGGCTGCGAGATGAGCCGGGGAGCCAAGAGACCGAAGACGCCGAGGCAATTGCCCGCCAGTCCGAACGGCGAGACTTGACGCGCCGGGTGCTGGTTGGAGCGGTGCTGACCACTCCTGTGGCCCTCGCCATCATGCTGCGCGACTTCCTTGGCTTCACCTGGACGCCGGAGCTGCTCCTTAACCCTTGGCTGCAATGGCTCCTCATCACCCCGGTGATGGCCTATACAGGTTGGCCCATCCACCGCACCGGCTGGCTCGCCCTGGCACACCGCACGGCAGACATGAACTCCCTTATTACCATCGGCACCTTGGCGGCCTTCGGCTACAGCATGGTAGTCACCGCGGCCCCCGGACTCCTGCCGGAAGACCTCCAAGGGGTCTACTACGAGGCCGTAGGCGTGATCCTTACCCTTATCCTCTTAGGACGGCTTCTGGAGGCCATAGCCAAAGGCGGTACCAGCGAGGCCATACGAAAGCTCATTGGCCTCCAGGCCAGGACCGCTCGCGTACAGCGCAATGGCAGAGAAGAGGACATCCCCATTGAGCAGGTGCAGATAGGTGATGTGGTGATGGTACGCCCCGGGGAGAAGGTGCCGGTGGACGGCCAGATCCTGGAGGGGCGTTCCACATTGGATGAGTCCATGGTGACGGGGGAGAGCCTGCCGGTAACGAAGAGCGTGGGGGAAGCAGTCATTGGGGCCACCATCAACCAGACAGGGGCTTTCACCTTTCGCGCCACTAAAGTGGGACGTGACACCATGCTGGCTCAGATCATCCGCCTGGTCCAGCAAGCTCAATCTTCCAAGGCCCCCATCCAGCGCCTGGCAGACCTGGTTTCAAGCTATTTTGTCCCAGGGGTGATCTTTATCGCCATCGCCGTCTTCACCGTGTGGTTCCTCTTTGGCCCCCAGCCGGCCTACATCTTCGCCCAGGTGAATGCCGTTGCCGTGCTCATCATCGCCTGCCCATGCGCCTTGGGCTTGGCCACGCCTCTTTCTATCATGGTGGGTACAGGCAAGGGAGCCGAGGGCGGAATCTTGATTCGTTCGGCGGAGGCGCTGGAGACCGCCCACAAGCTCCACACCATCATCCTGGACAAGACGGGCACAATCACGCGCGGAAAGCCCGCCCTCACGGACGTGGTCGCTGTGGGGCAAGTAACGGAGGCAGAGTTGCTGCGCCTGGTAGCGTCGGCAGAGCGAAGCTCGGAGCATCCTCTGGGCCAAACCATTGTTGAAGGCGCCCAGAGCCGGGGTCTACCCTTGACGAAGCCTACTGACTTCCAGTCTGTTACCGGCAAAGGCATTCAGGTGACGGTGGGGGGCCGGCAAGTGCTGGTGGGCAACCGGCGGCTGCTGGCCGAGGCCGGCATGGAAACCGTGGCGCTAGCGGCGAACGCCGAAACGCTGGCGTCCCAGGGCAAGACGCCCATGTTCGTGGCCGTGGACGGCCAGCCCGCTGGGTTGGTGGCGGTGGCAGACACCGTGAAGGAGGCCTCGGCAAAAGCGATAGCTACGTTGCAGCGCATGGGCCTGGAGGTCGTGATGATCACAGGCGACAACCGCCGCACGGCTGATGCCATTGCCCGGCAGGTGGGTATCCAGCGGGTGCTGGCCGAGGTGCTGCCTCAAGAGAAAGCCCTGGAAGTGAAGCAACTCCAGGCAGAGGGCAAGCTGGTGGCCATGGTAGGCGACGGCATCAACGATGCTCCCGCCCTGGCCCAGGCCGACGTAGGCATTGCCATTGGCACAGGC